>LSNW01000001.1 GCA_001566965.1 Methylothermaceae bacteria B42
AATCCGCTCTCAACTCAGCACCATTGAAGCCGGACGTGTGGTGTTGATTGAAGCTGACAGCTTTGAAGCAGGCTTACAAAAATCTGAACAAGCCACTCGTCTCTTGAAACAATTGCAAGATGATGGGGTTGTTGAAGATTTTTATCCGATTTATCCCTGGCTTGTTTCTCAGCAACTACAACAACGCAATCTGACTGTTTACAGAAAATACACAACAGCTGATTATCAAAAGCAATGGCATGAGGTGTTATCAACACAGGGGCTGTCTGTTTCCAGGCTTGGGAACTTAAGAATTGAGAATGATACGTCATTGAATCCGAAACAAGTCATGCGCTCACAGATCAAAGAATTAATTGGCACACAGGTCATGCAGAATTCCGATCAATCGTTATTTGTTATCTGGCTTGGAAAACATACACCAGCAGTAGTGGATGATGCAATGAAAGCTGTTGACGGAGTGCGTTATATCAGCCAGCACGACACCATCAATAAAATGGCACACAATTACCGAACATCTGCTGTTGATGCATTGAGTATCGGTTTGCTTACAATTTTTCTGCTGTTATTATTACGTTACCGTAATCTTTCGACGGCAATAACGATACTACTCCCGGCATTGTGCGCGATTATTTTTATTTTTGGTTTCTGGAGTTTGTTGAATCAGAAAATCAGTTTCTTACACATTATCGGGTCATTATTGTCCATCGCTATTTGTGTCGATTATGGTATTTTCTATGCTGAAAATCGTGCACATAACCAATTACACACTTACCAGGCTATGGCTGCGTCCATGCTTACTACGCTTGCTGCATTTGCATCGTTGAGTATTTCCAGTAACCCATTATTACAAACGCTTTCAATCGCCGTGACATCTGGAGTTGTGATTGGTTTTTTATTGTGTCCCATCCTCATTAAGTTTAAACCCTGAATCCGTGACTTCGCTACGGCACAAGGCGCAAGTTCTTGATGCCACAGAGGTTAAAAAATATCCACTTAACCGATGGGTGAAGCTAGGAACTTTTTGAAACCCTATTTAAACCAATAGCTTACCCGAATTGAAATCACTGGTTCAGGTAAAAGTCAAAGCGATTGTGACTAAACAAATCGCCGCAATCGAGTGCTGATGGTTGTCTAAAGAGATGAAGATTGAGCCAATAATGCATATTTCTGGCATCTTGATTGAGCCATTTTTATGCAGTATTGACTATAATTAGATGATTGAGCGACCCTAACCCAAGTAAACAGAGCGAGGCAATACAATGAGTGACTCCACTCAACAAAACAGCAATGATCTAACAACAAATCCTGGCTGGGAAAAAACAGTACTGGAGAAAATTGCCTTATCTGCAATTGAAGAACAAAAACGTGCCAGGCACTGGAGTACTTTTTTTAAGTTATTGACTTTTCTGTATCTGGCTTTGGTATTGTACAAAGTCTTTGTTCCCGGGTTTGGCATTGACGCTACCCGAAGCGGTGGAAGCCATACTGCGGTGATCGATGTGGTTGGTATGATTACTGAGGACTCGGAAAGCAATGCTGACAGAGTAACAAAAGGTCTGCGTGAAGCAGCTGATGACAAGGCGACCAAGGGGATTATTCTGCGTATGAATACTCCGGGTGGCACGCCTGTTCAGTCAGCTTATATATATGATGAAATACGCCGTATCAAACAACAGCATCCAGAGTTGCCAATTATTTCGGTTGTCTCGGATATCTGTGCTTCCGGTGGCTATTACGTCGCCAGTGCTGCAGATAAAATCTTTGTCAATAAATCAAGTTTAATTGGCTCCATTGGGGTGTTACTCAACGGCTTTGGATTTGTTGACACGATGAAAAAACTTGGAGTAGAACGAAGGCTATTAACTGCGGGGTCTCACAAGGGCATCATGGATCCGTTTTTGCCAATGAAAAAGGATGACCAAGAACACGTCGAGCATGTATTGTCTACAGTCCATCAACACTTCATTGATGCTGTAAAAGCAGGTCGTGGAGAACGTCTGCATGCTGATCCGAGAATTTTTACCGGGTTATTCTGGTCAGGTGAAGAAGGAATACAATTAGGTCTGGCTGATGGGGTTGGAACCGTGCGCTCAATAGCAGAGCAAGAGATCGGTGAAACCAATCTTGTTAATTTTACTCCACAGGAAAATTTACTCGATCGTTTAGGTGGGAAGTTTAAAGTAGCGTTCAGGCTGGCAATACAAGAGTACGCGAGTGGAATCAGTATCCAATGATTCAGCGCGAATTCAGGTCGACAATCTATCATGGTTGTCAATACTAATTATTTTAAAGTTACATTTGTTTACGTTTAACTTTCTGCCGAAGGACAAGTCAATTGTACACAGTTAATCCAAAATTCAACATCTACCGAAAAGTGTGCATCCTATGAATAGACGGGCGTTTCCTCATTCTCGTCGTATTCACATACGAATAATGCAGCGAGTCTTGCTACTTGTTGTTATTTTTGTGGTCAGCGTTAATTTATTGGCAGATGATGATGCCTCTGCTCAGCAGCCCACTATCTCACTTGATGTTGCTGTGAATAAGGTCAGAGGTCAATATGCCGATGGAAAAATAGTCAAAACAGATGAGGAAGAGTCAGGAAGTGGAAAAGTCTATGTGATCAAGATGATTACAGCTGATAACAGAGTTTTGCACATCCGGGTTAATGCTCAGTCAGGCGAGATTGTTGACTAACGCTCTTCAACTAGCGAACAATTTCACAAGAAAAATAATGATTGTTAATTCGTGCCTAAATGTCTCTCGCGGTTCGGGCTATGTTATGTCTTGTCATGGTGAGACGATACCTTTTTGACTTGCTGTTTATGGCTCAGTTGGCTTCCAGGGGAAGGCTTCTAGTACAATGCAGCCATATTGTTTAATGCTGTAACATATTGAGAACTCTTATTTCCTTGACTCGAACAGACCGATATGCGGACATTAATTGTAGAAGATGAAATTCAATTGGGCACACAGCTGAAAAGATACCTCAGTGATAATGGCTGTATCGTCGATATTGCAGTGAATGGTGAAGAAGGTTTGTATATGGGGCGTGAATTTCCGGTTGAAGTCGCCATTGTAGATATTGGCTTGCCTGATTTTTCAGGCATTGAATTGATTGACCGATGGCGTAAAGAGGATTTGTCATTTCCGGTATTGGTGTTGACTGCGCGTAGCCAATGGCAGCAAAAAGTTGATGCTCTGGACAATGGAGCAGATGACTACCTTGTTAAACCTTTCCACAACGAAGAATTACTGGCACGTTTAAAAGCGCTTGTAAGACGTGCAGCAGGTTTTGCTCACCCACTGTTAGAAGCAGGGCCGATAAAGCTTGATACTGTCTCCCAGGACGTCACAGTTGATGACAAACTGCTTGAGCTCACAGCTTATGAATATAAAGTACTTGAATATCTGATGTTGAAGCGTGGAAGCGTCATTTCCAAAATGGCATTGACAGACCACCTCTATGAACAAGACTTCGAACGTGATAGTAATGTCATTGAAGTATTTATTGGTCGATTACGTAAAAAACTCGACCCGAATGGGACATTGAATCCCATTGAAACACTGAGAGGGCGGGGCTACCGCTTTACAATCTAACTGTTTTGAAGTTCTCCCTGAATCTGCTATCAAAGCGGTCTATTCATCTCAGGCTGGTTCTGGCTGCGATTTTGTCTCTTATTGCATTTCTGGGTTTAGCTGGTATTGCCCTTGAGCGGGCATTCCGGGAAAGTAACCAGCGAGCGATTCATGAACGACTTCAGCTTTATGTCTATACATTAGTGGGCTTTGTTGATGTAAAAACAGATGGCTCAATTGAATTGCCAGAAATTTTACCTGAACCACGATTTTCAACCATGGGATCAGGTCTGCAAGGCTTTGTTCTGGATCAGTTTGGAAATCAAATGTGGCGATCACCCTCAGCGGTGGGAATGTCCATAGAAGTACCCGATCCAATCCCGGAAACAAGTGAGCTGGTTGTTCGTAACAAAAAACAACGTTTGGAACTGTTTTATCCGATAGCCTGGGAAATGGAGCAAGGCACAAAAAACCTTATTTTTGTTGTTACAGAGCATATGAATGCGGTGGAGCAGCCAGTGCTACAGTTTCGTAAAACACTTTGGAACTGGCTGGGCGGGATTGGTTTGCTTCTTGTTGTAACCGAGATTGGGATACTTGGCTGGAGTCTGCAACCTTTGCGTCGTATGTCCAAGGACGTGGAATCGATCGAAGCGGGTGGTATTGATCGGTTGCCAGATGATTACCCGCCTGAATTGCAAGGTCTGGCTAACAACCTGAACGCCATATTGAATAGTGAACGCTCACATAAAGAGCGCTACCGAAACACATTGGCAGATCTGGCGCATAGTTTAAAAACACCGCTTGCAATTATACGCGGTGCATTTTGTGATCAGATGAATCAATCCGATGAGCAAATACAGATACTTTGTAATCAAGTGTTGCGGATGGATGACATTATTGAGTATCAACTTAAACACGCGGCAGCGACAACAAGACCATTAATCTCACCTGAAATCGTTGTCTCTCATATTATCAACAAAGTCACGGATGCACTGAAAAAAGTGTATGCCTCAAAAAGCATTCAGATAAGAATACTATGTCCGATGAATGGAAAAATCAGTTGTGAAGAAGGTGATTTTTATGAGATTGTTGGCAACCTGATGGATAATGCATGCAAATGGTGTCATACAACGGTAGAAGTTAAAGTTGAATTTCCCCGTGAATTACACAAGAAGCAGTCGGGACTTTACCTTTGTATTGATGATGATGGTTCTGGTATTCCGGATCATAAATTGCAACAAGTTCTTCAGCGAGGTGTCCGCGCAGATCAAACGACTGCTGGGCACGGCATTGGTTTAAGTATTGTCAAAGAGCTCGTGCAGCTCTGTCATGGCAGGCTTGAATTTGGATCCAGTGTGCTCGGGGGGTTAAAGGTTGAGGTTTTTATCCCAGCTCCACTTTAGCCTTGATATAGTCCTGGCGAGCAGATCAGCACTACGATTAACGTAGTGCTGAGCAGAGCAAATAATAAAAATGCTTTGATTCAATTCTATAATGAATTCGTTGCATTTAAATCCTGTAGGGCTTGTTCCAGACGAGTTGCCATTGCAACTTCACCTGCACGTTGCCATACACGTGGATCATAATATTTTTTGTTCGGTTTGTCATCGCCTTCAGGATTGCCAATCTGTCCTTGCAAATAGGCTTCATTCTCCTTGTAATAATTCATGACGCCTGACCATGTTGCCCACTGAGTATCAGTATCGATATTCATTTTAACAACACCATAACTGATTGATTCTTTGATTTCTTCAGGTGTTGATCCTGAGCCGCCATGGAACACAAATGTCAATGTGTTTTCTGGTACGTTGTATTTCTCTGTGACATATTTTTGTGAGTCACGAAGAATTGTTGGGGTGAGTTTTACATTGCCGGGTTTATAGACTCCGTGGACATTTCCAAATGAGGCGGCAATTGTAAAACGATCGCTAATTTTACTCAGGTTTTCGTAAGCGTATGCGACTTCTTCTGGCTGAGTATATAATAGTGACTGATCCATGTCAGTGTTATCGACACCATCTTCTTCGCCACCTGTCACACCTAATTCAATCTCCAGGGTCATATCCATCTTGTTCATACGCTGCAGATATTGACCGCATATCTCAATGTTTTCTTCCAGGCTTTCTTCTGATAGGTCGAGCATATGTGAGCTAAACAGGGGTTTTCCGGTTTTCGCAAAATGTTCTTCACCAGCATCGAGTAAGCCATCAATCCAGGGAAGCAGTTTCTTTGCCGCATGGTCAGTATGCACAATC
Organism: Methylothermaceae bacteria B42; assembly: GCA_001566965.1. Classification (NCBI taxonomy): domain Bacteria; kingdom Pseudomonadati; phylum Pseudomonadota; class Gammaproteobacteria; order Methylococcales; family Methylothermaceae; species Methylothermaceae bacteria B42. The sequence continues at coordinate 5,838 of LSNW01000001.1, forward strand.
ACTGGGACACCATATTTCTCTGCCATTAGATGGATGTGTTGGGCGCCTGAGATAGCCCCATAAATCGAGTTCTGCTGACCGTCAAGTTTGAGTCCCTTGCCTGTAAAAAAAGCGGCTCCACCATTGGAGAACTGAATAATAATAGCAGAATTCGCCTTTGCAGCAGCTTCCAAAGCAGCATTAATGGAATCAGTATTGATGACATTGACTGCTGGTAGTGCAAAGTTATTTTGTTTGCAAATTGAAAATACTTTTTGTACATCATCGCCGGTGACAACGCCTGGTTTCACGACGTCTAATATTTTTTGTGTCATATGGGGTATCCTTTTATAAGCTTAAACTGTTGCCTTGTTTTCATGGTTCAGGAGGCAAGGTCAATTGAGTGACTCGGTTGTTTCCTCTGGTGTTAATACAGGGTAATGGATACTGTGGAAACGTTAAATATCACAATACTGAATGCTCTGATTCGGTATATCTGGTCTACAAGCTGAAAAAACCTTGCTGTTAATAAGCAACAGCAAGGTTTTTCAACTCTATCCGCACTCAGAAAAGGTAGATTCTGAGCGTGATGGATTTTGGTGTATTACGAACAGATACTAGGCAGTTTCGAGAACTTTTTCGATGTTTTCTAACCTTTCTGCAAGTAATTCTTCCAGCGAGACCAGAGCTTTCGAAAAACCATCAATGCCTTCAGTTAGCTTGTCTGATGCCATACGGTTTTCTTCATGCATTTTGTCGAATGTTGCCTTATCCATCGATATTTTTTCAATAGAGGCGTTGGCCGCAGATTGTGGATCCAGCTTGCGAGGCAGGTCTGCCTCTGTGTTTTGAAGCTCATCCAGCAGGGCAGGGGCGATTGTTAACAGATCGACACCAGCTAATTCCGTGATTTCACCAATGTTGCGGAAACTTGCTCCCATAACCTCAGTGTCGTATCCGAATTTTTTATAGTAATTATAGACTTGTGTTACTGAAAGAACACCAGGGTCTTCAGCAGGTGGATATGAATCACGACCGGTGTCTTTTTTATACCAGTCAAGGATTCGTCCGACAAAAGGAGATATCAGGGTGATATCATTCTCAGCACAAGCGATCGCCTGGTGTAAACCAAACAATAGCGTCAGATTACAGTGGATGCCTTCTTTTTCCAGAACAGCAGCAGCTTGAATACCTTCCCATGTGGAAGCAATCTTGATCAATATGCGTTCACGGGAAACGCCAGCATTTTCATACTGTGCAATCAGCTCACGACCTTTGGCAATTGTAGCATCGGTGTCGTAAGACAGTCTGGCATCGACTTCTGTTGAAACACGACCGGGGATGATATCAAGTATCTTGAGACCGAAAGACACAGCGAGACGGTCAAATGCAAGTGTAACGACCTCCGCTTCAGATGCATCTTTACCCAGCGTCTCTCTAGCACCTTTTAATGTATCATCAACAATACTTTGATATTGCGGCATCTGTGCTGCTGCGGTAATCAGAGATGGATTTGTTGTTGCATCCTGGGGTTTGAAGGTTTCAATGGCCTGGATATCGCCTGTGTCAGCAACAACCACGGTCATTTCTCTAAGTTGTTCGAGTAGATTTTTAGCCATAATTATGTACCCATTGTGGTTATATTAGTAAAATGCTCATCAGAGTGAATTATACTCCGAAAGCTCCATCAGTGCTGTATTCTGAATGAGAAAGAGGCTAACCATGCAGATGAACTCATTCTGCTGGCCAGTAAATTATAGATGTTGAGACCTTAGCCTTGTTCCGTATATCGTCAATGTATCACCACAAATTTTACGTCAGATATTCTCTGAGACAAATCATTTCAAAATCGAAATTAAACTATTAATGTGCTCAAATACTGGAGTGTATAGTTGCACAGCCATATCAAAGCAGGCTGATTCGAGCTAGGTGATTGCTAAAACAGGTATCCTGTAGTTACCAAAAAGGTTATTACAGTAGTTGCTTCAATCAACAACAAGCATTAGAATCCGCACAAGATCTTTACCAAAGAGTTGCAGATGAACAGTTAATCAAAAGCTGGAAAAACACAAGTGACTTTACCTATGGGGTATTCTAATCCAGCTTAAACACCACGATGCGCTCATTTTCAATGAGACCGGAAATAGGTTATAAGAGACGAGGTCTCATCTGCCAAGATGTATTCAAGCACTCTCGATAAAATATCAGATAATCAATAGATTTTGCGAAAAGTTAGCCTAGTTTTTGTAAATAAACTTCAACGCTACTCGGAACAGCTGGTTGCTGTTCAATTGCTGCAGCAGTAACTTTTGCCAAGTACTTCGCAACGCCTGTTGGAGCTGCGGCTTTCGCAGCTGCCTCCGCCCGTTTTTGATATTCAGGGATAATTTGTTTGACTAAATATTTAGCTACACCAGTTAGTACAGGGGGGTTTGCATTTTCCAGATACTTGGCAACTCCTGTCGCAGGTCTTTCTGCAGGTTGCTGACTAGCTTGTGACTCAGCCTTGGACGTTGCTGACTGTGTTGCTGTTTGTTGATTAAGTAAATATCGTGCTACACCAGTAAGTCCATCTGTTTGTCCGTTATTCTCCTGGTTATCAGCTGAAGGTTCTTCAGCTATAGCAGTTTGTTTGTTGAACATTCGTCCGAGTAAATTCTTTGCCATAAATCACACCTGTTAGTTTCCTATGTAAACATGTTTATGTCGTAATCAAAATAACATAAAGGAATACAGGAAGTTTTAATAGTTAATTGATAATTTTTTCTCGATGATTATTGTATCTGCAGCATTATAAATTGTTCTTATATCTTATTCTTGCATCGCAGCGTATGTGATGTAAGCAACTTGATCACCTATGCTGCTAATTTAATGGTAAATCGACAGAGTCAACATTACAATACTTGTCGATGAAGTTGCTGGTAAGCGAGAGTAATTGAATAAACACCTTGCATAGCCCAGCAACTTTATAGTCTGGATATTTCAGTTAGTATAAAAAGCAGCTACTTTTTATACTAACTGTTGTCACGTAGATATTTTTCAACACCTGTCGCATTTGCTATGGTTTGTTGTTCCAAATACTTAGCCACTCCTGTCGGCTCAGCCATCTGGTTTTTTCTTAAATAGTTTGCAACACCTGTGCTACCGCTAGGTGCCGCAGTAGCTGCGGCTGCAGACATATTGTCCTGTTCAGTTGTAGTAGGTCGTCTACTATACAAAAAAGCTCCTGCAGCTATCAGAACAACGAGTCCGATAAGATATTGGCTCATCCCTGAGTCACTGGCAGTTGTTTCAGTTGCCTCGCTTGACGCAACGCTACTGCTAGAACTGGTTGTTGATGTGCTTTTGGTCGAGGAAACAGAGCTTTTGCTGACGGAACTTGTTTTGGAACCACCGCTTTTAGCAATATATGCTTTGTCTTGATAAAGAATAACTGGCTCAAAATCATCAGGATACTTCGATGAACTACTAGAGCTTGTACTTTTTGTCGTTGCTGTTGAGCGTTGCTGTTGAGCTGAACCGCCATGTTGTGCAATGTATTCTTTATCCTGATACACAATCTGAGGTGTAAAGTCCTCTGGATAGTCAGACTGAGCTAACGCAAGACTACTGCCTGTGAGCAGCAGAATTGAAAAAAAACTATTGGTCAAATAAATTGTCTTCACCTGTCTTTGCCTCTCTATACGTTGTTACTATCTAATGACTGGAAATGTATTCTTTATCCTGATAAAGGATAACGGGTTCAAAATCGCCTGGTACATTTGAATCAGAACGAGACGAGCTACAAGGACATGAACAAGATCCAGTGGTACTCACTGACGCAGTAGTTGCCTGGGTCTGCTCTGAAACACTGTGTTGTGCAATGTACTCTTTATCTTGATAAATGACCTGCGGAGTAAAATCCTCGGGATAGTCAGGTTCAGCTAGTGCTATCTGACTGACACTGTATATCAGCAGAATCGAAAACAAATTTGTTGGAAACTGAATCGTTTTCACCTTTGAATGCCTCACTATTAGATAGAATAAATACTAAAGAACAGCTTCAACCTGACTAACAACATTATCAGTAGTAAAGCCAAATTCTTTGAACAGATCTCCTGCTGGTGCAGATTCACCGAAACGATCAAGACCAACAACAGCTCCATTTGAACCGACGTATTTCCACCATCCATCAGTGACACCTGCCTCAATTGCAACGCGTTTGGTTACCGACGGAGGAAGCACGGAATCCTTGTACGCCTGATCCTGATTATCAAACACATTCGTTGAAGGCATTGAAACAACGCGTATATTTTTGCCTTTTGTGGCAAAATGCTGTGCGGCCTTGAGTGCGAGTTCTACTTCTGAGCCCGTAGCAATGATAATAGCGTCAGGTGTTGAGCCGTTATCAATTACTGTATAACCACCACGCGAAATCGCCTGAATTTGCTGTTCGCTACGGTCAATGTGCGCGAGACCTTGACGTGAGAATATCAAAACAGATGGCCCATCATTCCGATCGATTGCAGCTTTCCATGCAACTGCTGATTCTACTGCATCACAAGGACGCCAGACTTGCATGTTTGGTATCATTCGCAATGTTGCAGTTTGTTCGACTGGTTGATGTGTCGGACCGTCTTCACCGAGACCGATAGAGTCATGTGTGTAAACGAAAATGCTTGGGATCTTCATCAACGCAGCCATACGCAACGCATTGCGGGCGTACTCAGAGAACATCTCGAATGTTGCACCGTAAGGTTTAAATCCGCCATGCAATGTTATTCCGTTCATCATTGCAGACATACCAAACTCACGGACACCGTAGTACACATAATTTCCATCATTGCCAGGCGCATTGACATCTTTACAGCCAGACCAGATGGTGAGGTTGGAGCCGGCTAGATCAGCAGAACCGCCAAGCAATTCAGGTAAAAGTGGTCCAAAACCATTCAGTGTGTTTTGAGATGCTTTTCGGGAAGCAATGGTTTCTGCTTTCTCGTTTACTGAGGCGATGAAGGCACTGGACTGGTTTTCCCAGTCAGCAGGCAAATCGCCTGCAATGCGGCGTTCAAATTCTTTTGCAAGATCAGGGTGTTCGCCACGATATGCTTCAAAACGCTGATTCCACTCTGTTTCCTGCTGACTTCCTTTCTGATTCGCGTCCCATCCGTCAGAAATTTCCTTGGGAATTTCAAATGGAGGATGCGGCCAGCCGATGGTTTTACGAACCAGTGCAATTTCTTCATCACCAAGTGCAGCACCATGACAGTCTTCTTTTCCCTGTTTATTAGGAGATCCCCAGCCGATGATGGTCTGGCAGCATATCAGGCTTGGTTTGTCAGTGACTGAGCGAGCCTCGTCAACCGCTTTTTTCACTGCTTCTGCATTGTGACCGTCAACAACAG
>LSNW01000002.1 GCA_001566965.1 Methylothermaceae bacteria B42
GTCCAGATCAATTTGAGAGGAATAGCCAATTGGCTAATGTAGCTTAACTAGGTGTCCGTTTTTACTTGACCACGTCACTACAGCCAAGCCAATCCCAGGCGGTCACAATCCAGCTCAGCGGTGTTAATTTCGCTCTCCCCGGCAGCTTGAGCCTAATCGGCATCGCCACTTCGCAAACCAATCCGGAAGTAGCGGACCAAGATAAAGCTTCCATCCTAATCACTCGGACCCAAGGCGTTGCGGCCCGTCTCAATCCTCAGTCAATCAACCTCTCCGGCCCGGGGCCGGCAACCTTCTTGCTCTTGGTGGAAAACACCGGCAACGTGGAAGGCACCTACTCGGCGACCATTACTTCGACCAGCGCCAATGTCACGGCCAATTTGATTGGGTTGGATGGCCAACCGAGCCAACAGATTCCCAGGTTTATTTTGCCGGCGAAATCCACCGGCCTGCTTACTTTGCAGGCCAATCAAAGCACGGTTGGCGATGGCAATGTAGCGGTGGAAATCATGTGCGTGAACACAACTGGAATTACCGCGACGGTGACGGCTCTGATTCAACGTGCCTCTGTAATGGTACCCGAACCTCCCGCCTTTATGCTGCTGCTATTAATGTTGTTCATCTTGGGAATCTTCGGTATCTTCTATCGGTGTGTCAGGTCAGGGTCAAACACCGGATAAGCAAAAAGCCCAGTGAAATGCTGGGCTTTACGCGTCCCCTCACTTGATTTCTACGTGGATATCCGCTTACCCACGTAGACCTTAAGCGTTGCCCGGGTTTGAGACGCTTACCGATCTGGTTGCGGTTCCATTGCCGCAGCGCTTTGACGCTGACATTAAATCGTTGAGCGATCTCAGAAAGTAAATCTCCTTCGCGGGCGCGGTAACTGAAGGAACTGTCTTTGACCCGGCCGCCACACTGGATGCTTTGCTGGCCAGCGGCTTTTACGCTTGCCACTCTTAACTTCGACGCGCTAGCGGCTGGGACAAGCGCTGACACAGCCCCCCAAATTCGTCATCGCTCTCGGTGGGGGCGAAAGATTTTTCGCCCCTACAAACGCCCTGGCAGGGGCACAAAAGCGCTGTGAGAATGTCGTATAATTATTCTTTCAAGCAAACTTGAAGAGCGTCTATCATGCCCCTGGCCCAGGAAGACATCGACCAGATCCGCCGCTTGATCCGCGAGGAAGTGGAATCCCACCTGCCTGGCGGGCTGGTGCGTTATGATCTGGAACTGCGTGAGCGTATGGTGCGGGTAGAAGAAGAACTCAGGCACCAACGCGAGTTGATGGAACAGGGTTTCCATCTGATGGAGAAACGCTTCGAACAAATCGACAAGCGCTTCGAGCAGGTGGACAGGCGCTTCGAGGAAATGCGCGGGGATATGAATCAGAGATTCGAGGCCCTGACCACCCGCATCGACCGCTTCATGCGCTGGTCCTTCGCCCTCACCCTCACCGTCGGCGGCCTGGTGGTGGCCGCGATCAAATATCTGCCCTGATCCCCCGCCTTTCTCCCTTACTTGATTGCTACGTGGAAATCCGCTTACCCACATAGACCTTCAAGCGTTGACCGGGTTTGAGGTACTTGCCGATCTGGTTGCGGTTCCATTGCCGCAGTGCTTTGACGCTGACGTTGAAGCGTTGGGCAATGCGGGAAAGGGAATCCCCCTTGCGGACTTTGTAATGGACAGTGCGCATTTTTCGGCGTGGTTTTTTGAGCCGCTTTCCGCCTTTGATAATTAATCGCTGCCCTGGCCTTAATACAGCCCTGGTACTCAAGCCATTCCAACGCGCCAATTGCCGGAGGCCGACCCGATAGCGGCGGGCTATTTTCCACAGGCTGTCGCCGCGCCGTACTTTGTAAACTATGCGGTTTTCCTGAGCTCGCAGCACCGGTGCCACCCGTTTAAGGCTGGCCAGTGAATAGGGAAGCTTGCCTGTTCTGGCGACAGGAATAATCAAAGTTTCCCCGGGATGAATAAGATTCCCCCGGACATGATTAACTTGACGGATAATTTGCACTGGCGTGTGATAACGTTTGGCAATCCAGCTTAAGGATTCTCCCCGTTTTACTTTGTGGCGCCGCCATTGAATCCTTTGATTTTCCGGGAGTTCGGCCAACTTTTCCTGAAATAATTCGACTTTTTCCATGGGCAGAACTAGCCGATGCGGTCCTTCCGGCGCCGTTGCCCAACGTTTGAACCCTGGATTTAGGCGATACAGTTCTTCCACCGGCATTTCCGCCAGCTTAGCCGCCAGGATCAAATCCAACTGTGATCCCACCTGCACCTCGGTATATAAAGGGTGATTTGGGATAGGTTCTAAGGCGATTTTGTATTCTTTGGCGTGGGCGAACAAATGGGCCACTGCCAATAACTTGGGAACATAGGCACGGGTTTCCCGCGGCAGGCGCAAATGCCAAAAATCGGTGGGCCGATGCAGGCGGCGGTTACGGCGAATGGCCCGCTTTACCGCACCTTCTCCGGCGTTATAGGCCGCCAAGGCAAGGAGCCAATCACTATCGAAATCCTTTTGCAATTTATCCAGGTAATTGATGGCAGCTCGAGTGGAAGCGTGCACATCCCGGCGCAGGTCAATCCACCAATTTTGTTCCAACCCGTAAATCCTTCCGGTAGAAGGAATGAACTGCCATAGCCCCGCCGCCCGTTGATGGGAATAGGCGCTGGGCCGGAAAGCGCTCTCCACCACCGGCAGCAACGCTAACTCTCCTGGCAGCCCGGCGCGTTCGATTTCTTCCACAATAGTGTACAAATAGGGTTTGGCCCGTGATTGTACCCGTTTGATATAGGAAGGATGGGCGAGATACCAACGCAGCTCTCGTTGCACTCTAGGATGCTTACTTGGTGGCAAGCGGTAAAGCGCGAACAATCGATCCCATAAATTGTCTATCTCCGGAGCTTTTAGTGGATCAGACGGGGCTTTGGTTGCTTTTTCCTCTTTCCCGATCTGCGGAGTATCGAGCTTTTCAGTAGAGACAGTGGGTTCGGGAGCAGGATAAGAAGCAGGTGGAAAATCTAGTGCTACCGGTTTTGCTGGCTGCTGGCTGCAAGCAACTACCAGCAGCGACGAAAAAGTCACTACAGCAAGGTGGTAGAATCGATTCATTGGCGAATATCCCCCAATTTGACGGCAATTGTTCTTAACTATTAGTTATTATAGGGTAACAGCAAGGTATTTGATTGCACGTGTTTTCTTTTTCTAACAAAAATGCGAACTCCTTCACGCGGCAAACGCTGTGCCAATGGTACCAAACTGCCCTTGGACGTAAACTGCGGCGTTTGGAAGCAGACTACTTAAGGCAATCAGTTTTGGTCCCCTATTCCTTCCGCATTGTGCAATTAGGCTACCTGGGATGGGAGAAACAATACCTCGATAGCGGCTATCTGCCCCATTTTCAAGTCATTGACGATAACCCGCAGCTCAAGCCCCAAGCACCTCTCGTCATCGGCCATTTGGATTCTTTGCCCATCGCTTCTGAAAGCGTCGATTTAATGATCCTGCCCCATACTTTTGAATATGTGGCGGATCAACATCAGTTACTCCGTGAAGTCGAAAGAATTTTAAAACCAGAGGGACAATTACTCATCTTGGGTTTCTATCCCTGGAGTTTCTACCGCCTCTACCGCTGGATTCCCGGCAAACGGCAATATGCTCCCTTGGGTGGAAGATTGATTGGTCATAACAAACTACTGGATTGGCTCAATCTCCTGAACTTCACCGGGGAACTCAATGCCAGCTTTGACTTCCACAACCTGCGTTATCCTTATCGATCTGGCTTTTGCCAAGGGCGATGCACCGCGTTATGGTCAGTCGCCTATGCGGTCCGAGCTATCAAACGCACCTATCACGTCATTCCACTTAAAACGGTGCCTCAACCCAATCTGGAGTGGGCGCCGGGCATGGTGGAACCCACTATTCAAAGAAAAAATGACCAATAAAAAAGAAGAGATTGTTGAAATCTTTACCGACGGCGCATGCCGCGGCAATCCCGGGCCTGGCGGATGGGGGGCTATTTTGCGCTTTCGGGGGAAGGAAAAAGAACTCTTCGGCGGTGAGCTTGAAACCACCAACAACCGCATGGAGCTGATGGCCGCCATCCAAGCCCTGGAAGCATTAAAGCGCCCTTGTAAAGTAAGAATCAGCACGGATTCTCAGTATCTGATGAAAGGCATCACCGAATGGATGGAGAACTGGATCAAGCGGGACTGGAAAACTTCCGCCAACAAACCAGTCAAAAATATCGACTTGTGGCAGCGTCTCAATCAAGCATTAAGCAAACACCAAGTAGAATGGGAGTGGGTGCGCGGCCACAGCGGACACCCGGAAAACGAACGGGCTGATCAATTGGCCAATAAAGCCATAGATGAGATGTTACAATCCAACCAGCAATAGATAAACATACCTAATCAATTTCCGAACGCTTAATATTTTGGTGTGCCGGTCTTCCTTCTGTGGGTGTTGGTGGCCAGGTCGGCCACCATCAAGCCCTCAGGGATGCGTTTATGGCGTCCCCCAGAAGGAAGACCGGAACACCTCGATTACCAAAAGTTCGTAAGAAATAACTGTAAAACCATGCGTCAAATTGTTCTCGATACCGAAACCACCGGTTTAGATCCCCAAGAAGGTCACCGGATTATTGAAATCGGCTGCGTGGAGCTGATTGACAGAAGAATCACCGACCGCCGCTATCATATTTACCTTAATCCGGACCGTGATATTGACGAAGGCGCGGTTGAAGTCCATGGCATCGACAGTAATTTTCTGGCGGACAAACCCAGGTTTGCTGACATTGCCGATGAATTCATCGCATTTGTCAAAGATAGTGAACTTGTCATCCATAACGCGCCTTTCGATGTGGGCTTTATCAATGCTGAATTATCGCTGTTAGGTCCCCACTATGGGCATCTTGAGGACTATTGCACCGTTCTAGACACCTTGGTACTGGCCAAACGCAAGCATCCCGGACAACGCAACAGCCTGGATGCTTTGTGCAAGCGTTATCAAATTGATAACAGCCGCCGTAACCTGCATGGCGCCTTGCTGGACGCGGAAATCCTGGCAGCCGTATATTTGGCAATGACCGGCGGGCAAATTTCGTTACTGCTTGATGAGCAGGCAAACCAGAATAATACCGACACTAAACCTGATCATTCCCCTACCCGTCGCCGGCAAAGGCCGTTAAAGGTGATACGCTGCCAAGAACAAGAGTTACAAAGGCATCAGCAGCGCTTGCAGGCAATTGAACAAGCCAGCGGCGGAAACTGTCTTTGGCTGCACGAAGATTAGTACTTGATGTTTCACGTTATACTCAATGCACTTAAATCTTTTTTGGACTAGCTCAAAACCACACTTTACGATATGCTATTTGCTTTCCAGGAGAGGTGGCTGAGCGGTTGAAAGCACCGGTCTTGAAAACCGGCGAGGGGAGACCCTCCGTGGGTTCGAATCCCACCCTCTCCGCCAGTTTCTCCAAAACAAATAGCCTAGCTTGGCACATTCCTTTATGATTAAAGTACTCCTTGCTGACGATCACGAATTAGTTCGAAGCGGCATTGAACAACTGCTCAATGCTGACCAAGAAATCGACGTGGTGGGTGTAGCCTCTACCGGAGAGGAAGCGCTCAACAAAGTCGAAGACACTAAACCGGACATCGCAGTCATCGATGTGAACATGCCGGGCATGGGGGGGCTGGAGACTTGCCACAAACTCCAACGCAAGCACCCGGAAATCAGACTCATTGCCATTAGTGTCTACAATGATGGACCCTTTCCCCGTCAGCTTCTGGATGCGGGCGTGGCTGGCTACATCTCTAAAAACTGCCCCACCGATGAAATGATCCATGCAATCAAGGCCGTTTACAGCGGTGAACGCTATCTCAGCGGCGATGTGGCCCGCAATATTGCGCTCGGCAGCGCTAAAAATGGCAAGTCTTTATTTGACGCGCTTTCGTCCCGGGAAATGGAAGTCACGATGCTGACCTTGCAAGGAAAATCGATTCAAGAAATCGCGGAAATCCTGTCCTTAAGCCCTAAGACAGTTTGTACCTACCGATATCGCATTTTTGAAAAGCTAGGGATTAAAAACGACGTTGAATTGACCCGCCTGGCAAGCAAATATGGGTTAATGTGATCCCTTTCCGCGAAAGCAGTCGTTTTCAGGTAAAAAAACTATATAATACCCGTCCAAGCCTCGGTGGTGGAATTGGTAGACACACGGGACTTAAAATCCCGAGGGGGAAACCCCGTGACGGTTCGAGTCCGTCCCGAGGCACCATCTCTCCGCAACCCTTAAGTCACAAGGTGGGCTTATGACCCTTCAAGCAAAAGACATCATGGAACCACGGGTGGTATCCGTGCCGCCAGATATGACGCTGGATCAATTTGAAGAATTTCTCACCATCCAAGGCGTTGATGGTGTTCCCGTTCAGGACGGCAAGGGGGAGGTCATTGGGATTGCCTCAAAAACCGATGTCATCCGGGCACTGCGCTTCCAAAAGCGCGAACCCTTTGAGCAACTTACCGGCCAAAACATTACCGTCGCCGATATTATGACCAATGACGTTATTTTTGTGCCCCCGGATCTTTCTGCCAGAGAAGTGGCGGAAGTTATGATCGAAGAAGGTATTCATCGGGTGCTGGTGGGGGATAAACATCACGTCCGCGGAATCATCACTGCATTTGACTTATTAGGGTTAGTGCGGTAACAGGTTAATTTTCCAGCACCAGTCCCAGCGGATTTTGGGGATCCACCCCCGGCATGAATGGAATGCGGCGGTCCTGATGGGTGAATTGATAAACCAATCCCAGCCAATTATTGAAGACTGCCTTGGCGGTATCGCGCCAGGTATTGTCCAGCAAAGGAATTAACCTCTGCTCGGGGAAATCCGCCGGTGGGCGGCCGCTGCGTTTAGCGCTTTCGATTTCCAACCGGTATGCCTGCAGAAGTTCCTGGGCTTTAGGGGCAAAGTAGTTTTCAGGAAACGGCGGATAATCCTCCCTTTCCCCAAAGTAGAACCTTAGAATCTCCCGCTTGTACTCTTTCATCAAGCTGATGGTGTCGTACTCTGGATGCCCCTGGAAATACACCACCCGCAGCAAATCCTGACTGACCGCCAGATGAACTCCAGCCACCTCGCTTTCCACCAAAACCTTCAACCCTTTCCGCTTTAAATCCTTGGCAAATAACTCATTGTAACGGGAATGGGGCACATCAAAGCGGGTATTAATATCCGCCACCAGCGGATGCCTTGGCTCTACCACGCGATGGGGATACACTCCCCAGCGCTTTTCGGGCAGACGGGTTCGCTGAATCCCGTGACAATACTGCACCAAAGCATGGGTCGCCAGACAAGAACAAAGAATGGAAGTCACATTCTGCTTGGCCCAATCGAATACTTGAGTCAAAGGCTCCCAGAACGGCTCCTGGGCAATATTGGGGTGGGTCACATTGGCGCCGCTGACGATCAATGCATCCAGTCCTTCTTCACGAATCTTGTCAAAAGGCTCGTAAAAACGCTCGATATGCGCTCTGGCTTCCGGACTTCTTTCCAGGCCCTCAATGGTAAAGGGATGCACATAAAACTGAACAATTTGATTACACGCCCCCAGCAGACGGAAAAACTGGCGCTCGGTAGCCTCCAGAGCTTTATCCGGCATCATGTTAAGCAAACCGATATGGAGCTCACGAATATCCTGATGGCGGGCATAGTCCGGGGGCAAAATCTTTTGCCCTTCGTGTCGAAGGCGTTCAAAACTAGGCAGTGGCGTATGGGCAACTAGCGGCATCGTCTAATCTCTCACCCGGTTTTCCTGGCAGATTCCTGTGAGGCGATGGCATCGGCCACCAATTCCAGAAAATCCTGCTCGTCCCGAAGCCTGTTGATTTCTCCGGCATCCACTGTATAACCGTATTGATCGGCTATCCGTTGATAACGCGGCAACCGTGAACGTAGCAATCGCGGAAAGACCCACGTGACAAATTCATCGGGAGGAATTTGTTCCGGCGAGGCATACCCTTTTTCTTGCATGAAAATCGGCAATTGCTCGTCTAAAAATTCCTCCCGGTAATATAAGGGCTTGGGAATTTGTTTGGCCCGCTCAATCAAGGTCTGCTCCAACTCCGGCGTGGTTTTGATATAGATAATCAAAGTATGCCTGGCCAGTGTTTCCAGCACCTTGGGCTCATCCAGCTCGCAGACACTGCCACCGGCATCATTGAGGAAATGCTTGTAGCCATAAATATCTTCCGCCTTTTCAATAAAGGCCGGAATATCGAGCATGGCGGCAATTTCCGCCTGCCGGTGCAAGGCCTGGCGGCGCTTGAATTCCTTCAGCGGCAATCCTCCCCGATTGGGATCGCCAATCTTGCCAAGAAAGGTGGCGATGGGAGCGAGATTGTTGACGGTGATATTGCTGCAAATATAAATGGAGTCAGACCGCAGCAAATCCCGCAGAAAAGGCACCTGCATTGCCTGGCGTTTAATGTTGTCCAGAATGGGTTCCTCCAGGTACTTGGTGCCAATCCGGTAATCGCCTGAGTAGTGGAACCATTTATCCTTCGGCAGCTTGTTGGCCAGGGTTGTCTTCCCCACCCCCGACATGCCTAGAAGGGTAAGCCGTTTAGAATCCCATGCCATAAATTCTTTGGGCGACATTTTCATAAACTACAATGGCTCCAAACCTTAATCTCTGATGGAAGTTATAACCCGAATATTGGAGAGGTTAAGCTCTCCTAGGTTCCGCAAAATGAAGCACTCCCGCTCATCATACTTGAGCGCCGCATTAACGGCAAAGCCCCCGAAAGCGCCTGACATAGGCACGCAAATATTGCCGCTCAAACACTTCCGGCAACCATCGCTGCCCGGAAAGCAAATGGCAATATTGGGACCCGATCACATAAACATTGGCGTCAACGGTTTTTCCGCATGCCAAGGTTACCGGCAATATTTGCCGCTCATAAAAATCACTCTCAAAGTCGTCCAACCGCTGCATTGAAAAATCATCCACCCCCCAATAGACCTGGCCATCAACGGCGGAATCGGGCTGAACGCATATCCCGGGAAAAACCCGGCCTTTGACTTTATATCGCCCAAACCCTTTCAGCGTCGCAGGCTGTGCCGGGAAAATCCGCCCTGTCACCACCTTTAGCACCTGGGGAAAAAGCAGCGTTCCATACACAAAAACCACCTGACCGCCCATTTTTGTGCGAAATTTACCACAATATGTCATAATTACGCGACATAGCCTGCTATCTTGTCAAAATCTAAGGAATATTCATGCTGCCTTCGGGTATCAGGATTGGAATCAGCTTTTTTATTGCCAGCCTGCTTTTTGTTGCTTTTGCTTCCAGCGCGGCTGAAATTCATCCCCTGCCCAAATGGCGTGAATTAACCCTGGAACTTTCCCCCGCCATTGTGGTTAAGGCCAAATTAAAAGCTTCTATTGGCAAAGAGGCCCTACCGGAGTTGCTGAATCGTCCCAAGGCCTTGGTTCCAGCAAACGAGAGCCCGCTGTACCACTTGACGGTAGAAACCCGTCTCAAGTGGTTTCTATCCAGTAAAACCTGGTTGGGTAATTTGTGGCTGGAACCCAATATGCAAGCCCTGCAACGCACCCGGATCAAATATGGCAAAAAAGGCAGTTATAAACTTTACCGCTATGCCCAGCACGGCGTTTACCGGATTCGCAAAGAACCCAGAAATAAAGAAAACGCCTTTCAACCCCCGGAAAACTGGCTAAAAAGCAAAGAAAGCTTCTACCCCTTCCCTCCCGGGGTCCGCCAAGAGTGCGGCATAATTACTGATCCTTATAGTATCTTGTTGCTGATCTCCAATGATTTTCCGCCAAAGGGACAATCATCGGCCAGTTTGTGCATGTTCAATAAAAAAAATCTCTATCGGGTCAAGTTTGAGCGCGCTGGCACCCAACCGCTGCAAGTGGATTACGTTATCAAGGGATCCAAGAAAAAACACATCAAAACCACCGTCAAGGCTGAAAAAATTCTAGTTCGGCCATCCGCCTATGAGCCAGGTACTGATGAAGCCTTTGAGTTTTTGGGGATGGAGGGGGAAATTACCCTGCTCCGCGACCCCGACACGCATTATCTACTGCAAGTCATAGGAACTGTCCCGGAATTCGGCCGGGCCAAACTTGGTTTGACCAAAATCAAACTGTTCCATTAGAGCCCTTTTCAACCACCAATGCTTGTAACCGGCGCAACAACCCATCCGGCTCCTTGACTGCCAAAGCCGCTATTTCCCTGGCCCGCTCAGGCGTACTGGCAAAGGCATAAATACGCAGTTGCGGCGCGTTGCCGGAAGGGCGAACATGGGCGATTTCACCATTGGCAAAATAACAACGGATACCGTCCAGCACATTGATTTTGACAATTTCGGCAAAACCTTCCGCCGGCGAAAAAACCGATTCCAGCAAACGCTTCTTCTCCAGCCATGATTTGGCTTGCCCACTTTCCTGAGGCCATACGCCAACTTTCCGATTGTCAGCATCCAGCAGCCTTACCGCGCCATCAACAAATTCCAGGGTTTTGATGCGATCATCCTCAGGCCTGAAAAATTCAACCATCAGGCGGCTGTCCTCCTGCGGGAATTCGTCCAACAAATCCGATTTGCCATAACACGGTGGAAATTCCCGCAGTAATTTGGCTAAGGGTATCTGCCGCTGATTTGCTACCTGCAATACTGTCAACATGGGCAAGGTGGCATCACGAGTAGGCAGCGGTTCGAGCACGCCCTTTTCAAGAGTGATTGCAGAGCCCAACAAAAATCCGCCATTGGCTTCCCAAGCCATCACCCGCTGTTTCCCTTGGCTTTTCAGGGTTTCCATCGCCTCAATAACGTAAGGCGAACCGATCCGGGTCCGTAGCACTGAAATGCCCCGGGTATTAAAAAATTCCTCCAGGGCGGGATTGGCGCTGATGGGCACGGCCACGGCATCGGCTTTGAGGGCATCGGCAACAATAGCGCCCAACAAATCGCCGGGGATAAACTGCAATTTCGTTTCGCCACCGGATTGCTGCAAACCAATCACCAATGGCCGGTCGCTGTCTCCGTCGGTGGAAACAATCGCGTCGAATTGCCCCGATTGTTGGCCAGCCAAATCCGCCAACATCTGTAAATGGTGATCGGAAATCGCCTCGGTATCCAAAGGAATAAATTCCTCACTGCGCCCGGCGCGGACCACCTCGGCGCCGGCATTTTCCAGAATCTGCGGAATCAATTCCCGGCCCACGGCGCTGTACTCAAAAAACAGCACCCTCAAACCCTTTAGGGCATCGGTAGGAAAAACCTTTCGGTAGCGGGATTGAAATACTTCCGCGGCCGATGGATTGGAATCGGGCAATGGGTATTTGAATTGCGGTTTGAACATCCCCTTGGCGTCAAAGAGTGATTGGCCGGCAGGTCGGTTATATTCCTGGTCACGGAAGGCAGAAACCGCCCGGACAATGCCCGCCTCATCGCTTTTCAGCACCTCGCCATCACAACGATTGGCTTTTTGACCATTGCGATCCGCGGGGATATGGCTGCCGGTCACCACGAAGCTGGCCACCCCTTTTTGCAAGGCGTAATACGTCAATGCCGGGGTGGGTATCCGGCCCACATAATCCACTTGGTAACCGGCATCGGCTATCGCTTTGGCCGTCGCTTGCAGCAACCGCTCCGTGGAAGGACGCAAATCCCCCGCCAACGGAATGGCAATGGCATCAGCCGACCCTGAATTACAGGTGATCTTCCCGGTCTGCTCAAAATACGCTAATGTGCCCCGTGTCAGACAATAGACTTCGATATCCGTCAGTTCCGTCACCTTGGCCCGCACGCCACTGGTGCCAAAACGCAGCGGCTGGGGGGTGTATTCGAGAATGTCTTTTAATGCGGGTTCCTTACTCACTGGTAACTCCTAATCGATTCGATTGCCTAAAATTTTAGGGATATTCCGGTTATGCCAAGTGGCAAGGCAGAATCTTCACCTTGGCGAACTTGCGCTTACCCACTTGAAAAATATGGGTCTCTTCAGGCGGCAACACAAGCTTGGGATCCGACACCCGCTCCCCGTCAATCCTCACCGCTCCTTGTTTGATCATGCGCAAGGCTTCGGAGGTGCTTTTCACCAATCCGGCATCCTTGAGCAGATTAGCAATGGCATAGCCTTCGGGGTCCGGGGCAGGCAACCGCTGCAAAGGCAGATCTTCCGGCAAGATCCCTTGCTTGAAGCGGGCTTCAAAATTCTCCAGGGCTTTTTGCGCCGCCTCGGCGCCATGAAAGCGGGTCACGATTTCCAAAGCCAGTTTGACCTTATAATCCCGGGGATTGGCGCCTTCCCCGCATGCCTTGCGAAAAGCTTCAACTTCTTCCATGGGACGGAAGCTCAATAGCTCGAAGTAGCGCCACATCAACTCATCGGAAATGGACATGATTTTGCCAAACATTTCATTCGGTGGCTCGGCAATGCCGATATAATTCCCCAGGGATTTTGACATCTTCTGGACGCCGTCGAGCCCTTCCAGAATCGGCAAGGTCATTACCACCTGGGGCTTTTGCCCATGGCTTTCCTGGAGCTGGCGGCCCACCAGCAAATTAAACTTCTGGTCGGTCCCCCCCAATTCCACATCCGCCTTCAGCGCCACCGAATCGTAACCTTGAATCAACGGATACAGAAACTCATGAATGGCAATAGCCTGGCCGCTTTGGTAACGCTTGCTGAAGTCATCCCGTTCCAGCATCCGCGCCACGGTAAACTTGGCCGCCAACTGGATCAAATCCGCCGCGCTCATGGCATTCATCCAGCTGGAATTGAACATGACCAGGGTTCTTTCAGGATCGAGAATTTTATAGATCTGCTCCTCGTAGGTACGGGCGTTTTCAATCACCTCGTCGCGGCTAAGGGGTTTGCGGGTTTGATTTTTTCCGGTGGGGTCGCCAATCATTCCGGTGAAATCACCAATCAAAAAAATTGCCTCGTGCCCCAAATCCTGAAACTGCTTGAGTTTGTTCAGCAATACCGTATGCCCCAAATGCAAATCCGGCGCGGTGGGATCGAAACCGGCTTTCACCCGCAAAGGACGCCCGCTCTCGAGACGCTCCAGCAATTCCTTTTCCAGCAAAATTTCTTCCACGCCGCGTTTTAGCAGCGCCAGGGCCTTTTCAGCTTCGCTCATTCTGTCTCCTTTAACATACCGGCCTGTTACCGCTGCCAACAGAAAGACTGGCAAGACGGATCAGGGTCAATTAAACTTTACAATTCTATCTTTTTTACCCCTGTCTTTGTCACAAAAAATAATAACCGTACGCCTTGTTAAGGACCCGATGAAAAAACTGATTTTAAGCGGCTTGGCTATGATGCTGCTTGGCGGATTGGGCGCGGCCAGTTCGGAAAACTTTTGGGTGGAGAAGCAGGACCGTGCGCTTAAAACCACCCAGAAACCTGCGCCCCTACCGACGCTACCCCAAACCTTGCCAGCAACACCCTCCTCCATCGAGGAAGCAAACGATCAGTGGATTGAACACCAAATCAAAAAAGGGGAATCGTTGGCCGGGATTTTTTCCAAGTATGATTTGGGCGCTGATACGTTAAATGCAATCCTGGAAGACAATGCTTCCCTGCAAAAGCAATTGACCCGGCTCTATCCGGGTAAAACCCTGAAGTTAAGGGTAAACGATCAAGGGGAACTGGAATCTTTGGTCTATCAACAAAGCAAAACCGATACCATCGCTGTCACCAAAACCGTCGATGGTTTCACCAGCCAGCTGGTTTCCCTAGCCCCGGAGCGGGAATTACAGCTTGCCAGCGGCACCATCCAACAGTCTCTCTTTCTGGATGGGAAAGCCGCCGGTCTCAGTGACAAACTAATCCTGGCACTGACGGAAATTTTCGGCTGGGACATTGACTTCGCCCGGGGCCTACAACCGGGAGACCGCTTCACCGTCTTGTATGAAAAACTCTTCATTGATGATGAACCCATTGGCGACGGGGCAATCGTTGCGGCGGAATTCATCAATAATGGACAAACCTACCGGGCCTTGCGCTATACCTTGCCTGATGGCCACACGGATTACTTCACCCCGGATGGCGAGTCCCTGCGCAAGGCTTTTCTGCGCACGCCGGTCAAATCCGCGCGCATCACCTCCCGCTTCAATCTAAAACGCCGCCATCCCGTGCTTCACCGTATCCGCGCCCACAAAGGCGTGGATTATGCCGCGCCTACGGGAACGCCGGTGCGTGCCACCGGCGACGGCAAAATTATCTTCCGTGGCCACAAGGGCGGTTATGGGCGGGTCATCGTTCTCGACCATGGCCAAGGCTACACTACTCTGTACGCCCACCTCAGCCGCTTTTCCAAAAAATTCAAAACCGGCAGCAGGGTCAAGCAAGGGGATGTGATTGGCTTTGTAGGCAAATCCGGGCTGGCTACCGGCCCCCATCTTCACTACGAATTCCGCATTCATGGCCGCCACCGCGACCCTTTAACCGTTCCCCTGCCCGGCTCTCGCCCCATTCCATTACCGCTACTCGCTGGCTTCCAGAACAAGACCGCTCCCCTAGTGGCGGCGCTGGATCAGGCCAGCCCAGTAGCCATCGCCAAGGCCGAAACCCCATCTACGCCTCCGTGACGGACTATTTTATCGGCCTAATGTCCGGCACCAGCCTGGATGGCGTTGATGTTGCCTTAGTCAAATTTGACGCCGGCAACATCCAACTGGCCGGCCGGCATTACCATCCCTATCCACAAGAACTGCAAAACCGCCTTCACCAATACTGTTTTGCTAAAACCATTCCCTTATCCGCCCTGGGCCAATTGGATGCCGAATTGGGAGAACTGTACGGCCATTGCGTGCTTGAACTGCTCAAGCAAACCGGCATCGCCGCCAAAGCCATCATCGCCATCGGCAGTCATGGGCAAACTCTGCATCACAACCCCAATACCCATCATCGCTACACGCTTCAAATCGGCGACCCCAACCGGATAGCCGAAATCACCGGCATTACCACCGTCGCCGATTTCCGCCGCCGAGACATCGCCGCCGGCGGCCAGGGAGCGCCTCTGGTACCGGCCTTTCACCAGGCGATATTTCAATCGGAAGAAGAAAACCGGGCAGTGCTCAACCTTGGCGGCATCGCCAATGTCACCCTCTTGCCCAAAACTGCCAGCGGCCAGCCAGTCACGGGCTTCGATACCGGCCCTGGCAATACCTTGCTCAACGCCTGGATTGCCCGCCATCAGGGCCAGCCTTACGATCGAAATGGCGACTGGGCCCGCTCCGGACAATGCCACAGCGCCCTCCTGGAAACCCTCTTGAACGACCCCTATTTCCACCAGCGCCCCCCTAAAAGCACTGGGCCTGAATACTTTTCCCTATCCTGGCTGGAAAAACACCTGGAATCATTCCCGCCAATCCCGCTCCAAGACATTCAAGCCACCCTTACCCACCTCACCGCAACCAGCATCCGCCAAGGATTTGCATTGACGGGATTTACGCCAAGCAAAATCCTGATCTGCGGCGGCGGCGTTCACAATCAATATTTGGTGGCTTTGATTACAGAACAACTCAACTGCCCCGTATCCAGCACGGAAGAATACGGCACCCCCCCTGACTGGGTGGAAGCCATGGCTTTCGCCTGGCTCGCCAGACAAACCCTGGCAAACCAGCCGGGCAATTTGCCAAGCGTCACCGGCGCCAGGTATCCGGTAGTTTTGGGGGGGATTTATCCGGGCCTTGCTTTTCTCGGCAAATCTTAGATCTTGACAAAGCTCTCTGTATTGCGCTGCCCATCGCCGCCAACACCATCAACACGCCGATGCGGCCCGCAACTTGATCATGTGCGATATTTCCTTGTGGGAAATCGCCATGCTCGTCAAACGAAAACGAATCGAAATCGAGGAAACCCCGGCCAACCTGATCCGGCTGATTCTCAGCGCAAGAAACTACACCCTCGTCCATATCACCCCGGAAATAACCGAACTCTCGGTAAATTTAGATTCAGCAATTAACAGCGATCCGGCGGACAGAATCATCGCGGCAACCTCCATTTTGAATCAGGCGCCTATTGTCACGACCGATAGAAATTTACTGGATAGCCAATTGATTGAGACTATTTGGTGAACCTTAACAGTCTGATTCGCAACATCCCTCCCGCTCACCCATCAGGCAGCTAGCTGTCCAAATTGTTAATCAGCGTATTTCCCACGCCTATTGCATAATCTCTCGGCAGCCTTCACTGTTTCGCCAAGTTCAAATGAATATGAATGAGTATATTCTAACGCTACAGAGGAGGGGGGTTTGCTGAATTAGCGATATTGTTTCGCTGGGAGAGGCACAGCCAGAAAGTGCAACAACTGATGTAATGATGTATTTGTTCATAATTTATTTCTAATGGGTTTTGATTTCCTCTTTATGGTTGTTCAGCAAATCCGATATGCCGCTTTTCGTGAGCAGTTACGAATAACTTTACGTAACGATGAGGAATTGATATCTCAACCTTGAAATTTGTGTCTGTCGCGTTATTCGGGGTCGCAATGAACGTAAAATACGGGCCATTTGGCACAACTTCATGACAATAAATATACTTGCCAATTGGACCTTGACTACTGTAGGGCCTTAGAGCCTCACCAAGATCTTTCCACCCCTCTTCTGTAAGGAGTATCCCGACCACATTTTCGGCTGTCATCCATTCTCTCCAAATATATTGCACCAACGGCTCAGCTCAGGTGTGCTGTTTTTGCGTCGCCTGGAACCGAATGTTATGTTTCTCATACAAAGTTCTTACAGTCCTATTGCCCTCTACAAGCAAAATCCTCTCGAATTTATGTTTCAGTGACAATTGATCTAGAGCCTGCATGTAGGTATTGGCGTCGGCGAGCCTGTAATCATTATATAAGGCCAGCCAAACGGGGCCGTTAAAATCCAGTGAACGACACTTCTCTGTTTTTACAGCAATCCGGTCCGCCAGAATGTGTTTTGCATTAGCTAAAATATCCACATGAGATTTTTGGTTTGTGACCAGACCAACCAACTGCTTTCCTGAAAGTCGATCCGCTGGGATGAGATGGATGGTGATTTGATTCCCCAAAATCTCTTTCTCGACAGTAACGTCCGCCACACCAGTAGTCTCGATAAGCTCAATAATCACCTGGCCGAGTTGAGGTTTTAATCTTCTAGCGCTCGCAATTGGAGCTGATAGAGTCAGATGCACTGTGCGCCCTTTCGGGATTTTTTTACTAAGCTCCCTATTAAGTTCTTCACATAATCGGATGGCTGTAGCGTCTTCAGACAACCGTGGTTTATATCCACCATTCTCATCTGTAACATATTGCGTAAGCCTAGAAATCTCGACAGCAATGGTAGTACCCCTAGCGTACAAATAGGCATCAGGAGGATTCTCGGCAGGCTTCCACTCACCTGAGACAGAGGCGGCTACAGCTTGGATGACAAACTCCTCATCACCTCGTAATTTACTTGTGGCTGTGTTGGACATTTTCCCAGTCATGAAATATAACGACCAAGATCACCTGCCGCTGGAGCGCAGCGGAATGGCGATCAGGTGGAGTGTCTTAATACTTATTCATGACCGCCTCCCCTGATAAATGGGCTTAGTGGACTAGCCACCATCCAAGCTTCAAATGAGGTTTACGATATCAATGCATTAAGCAGAGGAAGCGATCAAATGAGATTTTACACCCAAACCCATCAAGATGTCTGTGGCGTTGATTTGCATAGCAAAACCCTGTACTTATGCATTTTGAATCACTCCGGCGAGATTGTATATGACCCCCGAAAAAATCAAGGCCGGATTTCCCGGCCTTGATTTGTTGCAACATTTTTCGCAGCTGCCGTTTTTCCGCCTGGCGGTTGGCGGAGGGGGATTTTTCATGCACCCCACCTTTGCCCAGGATCGGGGCGCGGGCTTACGCAATCCTTGGCTGTCATTTCGACCGGAGGGAGAAATCTTGACACATCAGCATTCATTTTAGGGCGACTGCAAGATTTCTCGCAAGCTCTCTCACTTCGTTCGAGACAGAGCTCGAAATGACGGTGCGTAATATCAAGATCATCAGCCTTTCACGCACACGACCTGCTTGAGGGTGTGCACCACTTCCACCAGATCCTTCTGGTTTTCCATCACCCGGTCGATATCCTTTTAGACGGCCGGGATTTCATCCACCATACCTTTGTCCTTGCGGCATTCCACGCCGGCGGTCTGGGCTTCCGGATCACGGTGGTTGAAGCGCTTTTTCGCTTCGGTACGGCTCATGCGGCGGCCGGCGCCGTGGGCACCGGCACCCGGCCTTTGTTCAGTTCCATCAAAACAGGCATGATTCGTTCCTCACAATACATAATTCACTTTCCGGGGCACGAAAAAGCCCCGGATAACAAAGTCATTCGGGGCTTGAGCCATGCAACGATGCCGCACCGCCGGACGACGCCAAATGCGCCCCCGGCCAGGCGGGGACGATCAGTCGGGATAATTGCGTTGCATCGTTGTCATGGGGTTTTCCTGTATTTTTTGAATCAAGGCGAGTAGTTTTAACGCCATGCCGAGTCATGTCAATAAAATGCCTGACTGATAGCATAATCAGACAATAAATATAGACAGAGAGCCAGAAGCACCCTGCGGGGCTTTCATTATTATCAAGAAATCATGGACAAGTGCCCATATTTATGACCATTGAAAAAACAATCGCCGAAGCATTCACCCTACCCGGACACATCCGCCACATAGAACCTTTGGGGAAAGGATTAATCAACGATTCTTATCTGGTGACCACGCCAACGGCAAAAGGCGTACTGCAACGGATCAATGCCGATGTCTTTCCCAGTCCCGGGAAAATCATGGCCAATCTGCGCCAAATAACCGATTATTTAGCCCGCCATCGCGACCCGGGCATTCGCTTACCCGGCATTATTCCGGCCAGGGACGGCAAGGATTGGGTGATGGATGAGGCAGGCGGCTACTGGCGCATGCTGGAATATATCGAGGACAGCGAAAACAAAGCCCGGATTGAGAACCTGGCCGAGGCGGAAATATTGGGCGAGAGCTTGGGAAGGCTGCATTGCCTACTAGCGGGTTTGGCGGTTGACAAGTTTCACGTTACTTTACCGGGCTTCCACGTCACCCCGAACTATTTGGCACGGCTTGACCGGGTTTTGGCAACCACCAAATCCCTGCCTGTTGACGTGCAGCCAATAGTGGATTTTATCCAACAACGCCGGGAGCAGGCCCCCATTCTGGAAGACGACAAAAGCACGGGCGAGTTGCCCTTAAGAATCATTCACGGCGATCCCAAGCTGGATAACGTGCTGTTTTCCAAAACCACGGGAGAGCCCATGGCCTGGGTGGATCTGGATACCATCCAGCCTGACTTGGTGCTTTATGATATCGGCGATTGCATCCGCTCCGCTTGCCGCGGTAAAAACGGCCAATTCGATCTGGACACTGCCAGTGCTGTTCTGAAAGGCTGGTTTAGAGAGGCAAAGTTTTTTTTAACCCCCGCCGAGCGCCATCACGTGCCCGATGCCATCGGTCTGCTTCCCTATGAACTGGGCATCCGCTTTCTGACCGATTACCTGGAAGGCAACCGCTACTTCAAAGTCTCCTACCGGGAAGAAAATCTGCACAAGGCGCAAAAACAGTTTGAATTATTGGCGGATATTGAAAAGAAAAGCGCTTCTCTGCAGGAAAGATGGGAAAACATTCAGGCAGAATAAGGATACTCCCGCGAAATTTGGATTCCCGCTAGCGCGGGAATGACGGCGAAGAGGGGGTGGTTGTCACAGGAACGTCAGTAGCAGGAATATCTGCAAACAGGGAGTTTTTAAATTCATTAGACCGCAAATGACGACCCGCACCCACAAGTGGTCTTGGCATTGGGGTTGCGGATGACGAAGCGGGCGCCGGAGACATCGTCTTTGTAGTCGATTTCCGCCCCCTGCAGATATTGGATGCTCATGGAATCGATGAGCACGGTGACGCCGTTTTTCTCGATCACGGTATCGTCTTCGGCGATATCTTCATCAAAAGTAAAACCGTACTGAAAGCCGGAGCAACCGCCGCCGCTGATATAAACCCGAAGCTTCAAATCGGGGTTGCCTTCCTCGGCAATCAGGCTGGCCACTTTCTCCGCCGCACTGTCGGTAAAATTGATGGGGGCTTCGCTTTCGGTAATGGTTTCAGTTGTCGCACTCATGGTTGAATTATCCTCTTTACCCAGTGAAATAGTCAAGAATAGATTACGCTCTTTCCCGGATTGCCCATGCGATTTGTGGAAAACCTTGCCCTTAAGGGTAGAGGGCTACCATTTCCAATCCCATGGTCTCGGGTAATCCAAAGACCAGATTCATGTTTTGCACCGCCTGGCCGGCGGCGCCCTTGACCAGATTATCAATCACCGATAACACCACCACCTTGCCGCTTTCCGGCAGATAATGCACCGCAATCTGGCACCGGTTGGCGCCACGCACGTCACCGGTATCGGGATGACTACCGGATGGCAAGACATCCACAAACGGTTCTTTGGCATAACGGGATTCGAAAAGTTTCTGGAAATCCTGGTTAGAATCGGCGGACCCATATAAAGTGGCATGAATCCCCCGGATCATGGGAACCAGGTGGGGCACAAAGGTAAGCGATACCGGCTTGCCTGAAATACTATTCAACCCTTGGCAGATTTCTGGGTGATGGCGGTGACCAGGCACGGCATAGGCTTTGAAACTCTCGCCAGTCTCGGCCATCAAGGTCGAGAGCTGGGCTTTGCGGCCCGCGCCGGAAACGCCGGATTTACAATCGGCCACCAAGTCCGAACCGTCCACCACGCCACGCTCCAGCAAAGGCAAAAAACCCAATTGCACCGCAGTGGGATAACAACCGGGGCAAGCAATCAAACGGGCCTTGCGGATCTTGTCACGATTCAGCTCTGGCAAGCCATAAACCGCCATTTCCAGCAATTGCGGGCAGGCATGGGGCCGGCCATACCAGGTTTCCCAAAGCTTGGGATCGCGCAGGCGAAAATCCGCCGCCAGGTCAATGACAATAGTCTGCTGTTCGAGCAGCTTTTCCGCAAATTGCATGGCAGTGCCGTTGGGAGTGGCGAAAAAGACAACATCAAACCGGGACAGCGCTTCAACTTCCGGCTCAACAAAATTGAGGTCCACTTTCCCAAGCAAGCTCGGGTAAACGTCCGCTACCGGCTTTCCAGCATCACTGCGGGAAGTGACCATTTCGATGCTGACCTGGGGATGTCCCGCCAAAATTCTAAGCAACTCCACGCCGGTATATCCGGTTCCACCAACAATTGCGGCTGAAATCATTCTTTTATCGCCCTTGAAATTAGTCATATGAATAGGACCAAAATTTTGCAAGTGTTTCGGCATGCGGCTGCCAAATCAAACCTTTATGCTGCGTTGGCTGCACTAATTTCAGGCTTGAAGCAGCACTGCCACGCCTGCGCGAAAATTGGCTTGCCGCCTTGCCTGACACCCTCGGTGCTCGAATCACTTACAAAATTTAGGTAGGAATTATACAACCCTCTACTTTGATATAATGATTGAGCTTTCATTAAGAGCCCATTCTAACCAGACAGAAAGTAAGGGGCTCGCAGAGAAACAGCCATTAACCCCCCATGACCACACCGACGGAAACGCCTGCTTCTTCCCTATTCTCCGCCAGCGTCTGGAAACAGCGGCTGGTGTTTTGGAGCGGGGCGATATTGGTGGGGCTGTTTATCAGCGCTCTCACGTTAGTCAGCGAAAAGGCGGTGGCCGAATTCAGGCAGCTTCACCACTACAACCCGTGGTTGGTGTTTTTGATTTGCCCTTTCGGACTCGCCACAGTGGTCTGGATGACCGAAGGCTTGTTCAGCGGCGCCGAGCGCAGCGGCGTTCCCCAGGTTAAAGCAGCTTTATCGATTCACCACAACCTGGCCCTGCGATCCCGTTTTGTTTCGTTCCGTATCGCTGTTGGCAAGGTCATTCTTACCAATCTCGGGCTATTATCCGGGGCTTCCGCAGGATTAGGCGGGCCCGCCATTCAAATTGGCGCTTCCATTATGACCTCCTTGGGAAAAGCCGCCCGTTTCCCCACCCATTACCTGGAGCGCGGATTTATTTTGGCCGGCAGCGCCGCGGGCTTCGCCGCCCTGTTCAGTGCGCCGCTAACTGGCATTATTTTCGCCATCGAGGAACTGGGACACTCCATGGAGGAAAAAATCGGCAGCCTGGTACTGACCGCCATCATCTTTTCCGGCATGACCGCGTTCGTGGTGCTGGATCACTATGTCTTCCTCGAATCCAGCCAAGCTGTATTGCCCAAAGGCCGCAGCTGGCTAGCAGTGCCGTTGTGTGGCGTTGCCGGTGGCTTGATGGGTGGTCTTTTCAGCACCATTCTTCTGTTTAGCGCTCGCCGGCTGGCGGCCATCTCCTTTCATCAACGTTTATTGCTGGCAATGGCTTGTGGCCTGGGCTTGGCGGCTATTGGCACCTACGCTTCCGGCGCCACTTTTGGCACGGGTTATCCCATGCTGAAGCGCATTCTCACAGACCCTGACAGCATGCCCCTGGACTTTCCCTTTTTGAAAATGCTGGCCACCTATTGGACGGCTTTATGCGGCATTCCCGCCGGTTTATTCGTGCCATCGTTGTCGGTGGGCGCGGGATTGGGCGCCGACCTGCATACCTGGTTGCCACTGGCGCCGGCCCTTACCATGATTTTGCTGACCATGACGGCTTACTTTTCCGGCATGCTGCAAAGTCCGATGACCTCGTTTGTCCTGGTGATGGAAATGACCGATACCCACGAACTGTTACTGCCGCTAATGGCGGCTTCTTTTATTGCCTCGGGAACTTCGCGATTATTCAATCCGCAATCCCTTTACACGGCCTTGACGGAAAGTTACGCCCGCAAGCTGGAACAGGATGAATAAATTCATCGGCATTCTGGTCATTTTCATAGGCATTGCCGTGGGGTTGTGGTGGACACAGCAACCCACCCCGGCGCCGGCACTGGAAATGACCACCATCGAAGGCGAAAAAATCCGGCTGCATGAACTACCCGGGCCGGCGCTGGTGGTTTTTTGGGCTACCGATTGTCCTGCCTGCCTGCGGGAACAGCCCCTGCTGGCTCGGTTACACCGAGATTTTGGCGATCAGGGACTGACAATCTTGGCCATCGCCATGCCCTATGATCCCCCCAACCGGGTAGTTACCTTCGCCAAGCAAGTCAAACCACCCTATCCCATCTTTCTCGATCCCCTGGGAGACATTGCCCGGGCGTTCGGAGACGTGCGACTCGTCCCCACCCAATTTCTCATCGCAGACGGAAAGATTCTGTGGCAAAAAACCGGTGTCTTAGAGGAAACTGAAATCCGCAACAGAATTGAAACGCTACTTCACTCATCGAAACAAGGAGCAGCCTAATGTGGCTCAAAGCTTTCCATATCATTTTCATGGTGACCTGGTTTGCCGGGTTGTTTTACCTGCCCAGGCTGTTTGTCTATCACGCTCAGGCGGAAGACACCATCAGCAAGGAACGCTTCAAGATCATGGAAAGGAAACTGTTTTTCGGCATCATGACCCCGGGGATGGTACTGACCTTTGTCTTTGGCATCTGGATGCTGGCTGACTATGCCTGGAGTTTCTATGGCGAAAGCGGCTGGCTGCACGTCAAACTCCTGTTATTACTGGGGCTGGTGGTCTACCACTTCGCTTGCCTGAAATGGCTGCTGGACTTCAAACACGACCGCAATACCCACAGTCATGTTTTCTACCGCTGGGTCAATGAGATTCCCGCGTTGTTTCTGTTTGCCATTGTGATATTGGCGACGGTAAAGCCGTTTTAAGAACCTGGAGCAAGACACCCGCAAAACCCTGGTGACCGCCTGCGCTTCCGGCTATTATGGGACTCAATAGACGAAATTTGCTGTGCGGTGCCACCGCCAGCAATATCATGAAGTGATAGGAAGAAGTTCCCGAGGCCACCCATGTAGAACAGGAGAAATGTCATGTGCAATCAAGATACAGCCGAACGCATCTTAGAAGTGGTGAAAAACTTGCCTGAACCCGAAGCCCGTAAAGTGCTACGTTTCGCCGAATATCTCAACCGGCCAGTGGCGGAAGATAGGCTGCTGGAAGACTTCATTCTGACATTGACGCCTGTTTCCGCATTTCAGGGAGAACCTGTCGAACTTCAAGAGACAATGCGCCGTGAGTGGGATTGAATGGTTGCTGGACACTAACATCGTCATTGGCCTGCTACAGCGTCATTCCGAGGCTTTGCGGCTGATTCATGACCGGCGCGTTTTGACCGGACGCTGCGCATATAGCGCCGTCACCGCATGGAACTGCTGAGCTTCCCTGCTCTGACCGCAGAAGAGGAGGCGACTATCCACACTTTACTGGCGCGCATGGTCTATCTGTCAGTGACACTGGAGATCGAGGATGTTGCTATCGCGATTCGCCGCCAGCACCGAATCAAACTGCCCGATGCCATCATCGCCGCAACGGCGAAAGTGCATCGCCTAGAACTGCTGACCAACGAAATCCATCCATGAACCACAAAAACCGGATGCAGTTAGCCTCCCAATTCACAGCCATTGCGTTTTGTATTCTGGTAACCGCGAAGGCAGACGGTATTCCCCCATCTTCCAGCAATAGCAAGGCAGCCATTACAACAACACCAAACACGACCCATAGGCCCCATTCGAAGCTTTCAGCCATTCCACCAGGCACGGCCCAGGATTTAGGGCAATACCGCTGCGTGGAACGTATTATTAATGGCGAAAAAAATGTCTGTTGGACGATTACCGACTATAGCCGCTTTAATTATGACCCCTATAATCACCGCATACTCATGTTTGGCGGCGGCCATGCGGCCACCGCCCGAACGGACGTGGATATGCTTGATTTAAAGCGGGATAAGCTGCAATGGCAAAGCCTTTATCCCAGTATGTCTTGCGCGCAAACCTCCGCCCAAAAACTTTCCCCTAAAGGTTATCATTTAACGACCGGCCATCCCGCCGCCCGGCACACTTATGATATGACGGTGATAGCACCGGTCAACGGCATTCCTAATTTAATGATTTTGAGCGCTGCCCCCGGCGCGGGATATTGCCACCGCTACTATACTACCATCCGCGCCGTTGCCCTCCTTCCCTTAGACAACCCCTCTGACAACAAGTGGATTTATGGGAGAGCATTTGAATTTCCCTGGTCAGACTATGCCGCCGCTGAATATGATCCGGTTTCCAGGAGAATCCTAATCATTGGACAAAATAAACATGCAGGCAAAGGCGGTATGTGGGTCTATAACCCAAACACCGACGAAGTAGAAACCTTCGTTCGCGTTGATTATGAATTTTATGATCATAACCTGGTTTACTATCCACCTACCCAAACCCTGTATTTGTTTGAAAGAACAAAAGAAGCTTCTCAGCCCAGCATGGTAAGAAAGCTGATTTTAGACCGCAAACACTGGCAAAAATCAAAAACAATCCTGCTAAAAACCAAAGGACCGGCGCCTGTCGGCGGCAGGGCAGTCGGTTATGCTTACGACCCTCAGCACAGGATTATTGGCGGCGCAGTGCAAAATGGTTATTTTCATAGCTTTGACCCCAGGAATAACACCTGGACCCGGGAAAAAATGAAAGTCGCATCTGAAGAAAAAGACATCCAAATCGGCACGGGGGAATTCCACACCCTGGATTATGATCCCATCAATCAGGTTTTCATTTTTATTGCCCTAGACCCCTCTAAGAACCCACGGCAAAAACGAACTTGGGCGTACAAGCCTGACATCCGATAACCATGCAATAGTATAGTCATATACCATGCTAAATTTAATTTAGCCACACAACATCTGACTCAGGTAATAGTCAATAGCGTCGTGACTTCACCCAACTAATTTCATAATTTTTTTGCCAGGAGACGCGACAAATCCCCCCGGATTTTTTACTTACCAATACAAAACTCTGAAAATATCCTGCCCAATAAGTCTTCGGTAGTAACTTCACCGGTAATTTCACCCAATGCCTGTTGCGCCAGGCGCAGGTTTTCCGCGACCAATTCCGGCGCTTGCGCCGACGTTAGTTCTTCCCGCGCCTGGTCAATCCAGTCTCTGACCCGTTGCAACGCTTCCAGGTGGCGGCGGCGGGCGGCTAGGGTGTCTTCCGCTTCGGCTTCAAATCCCATGCTGGCTTTCAGATGCTCGCGCAAATTACTCACTCCCGCGCCGGTTTTGGCCGATAACCGGATGACTGTTTCTCCTTCTCTTTCTTCCATACCAGGTGCTTGCCGAATCAAGTCAATCTTGTTTTTAATCCGGGTAATAGGGATTCCCGGAGGCAACGGCACACCTGCTTCTCCCTGACCACTGACCGTTGCATCTTCCACCAGCAAAATCCTGTCCGCCTTTTGCATTGCTTCTAGCGCCCGACGCATGCCTTCCTGCTCGATCACATCCCCGCCCTGGCGAATACCCGCGGTATCAATCACGCGCAAGGGCATGCCGTCAAGCTGGATGGTTTCGTGGAGCAAATCCCTTGTGGTCCCGGGCAGATGGGTGACGATAGCCGCATCACGCTGTGCCAGACGGTTCAATAAGCTGGATTTGCCGGCATTGGGCTTGCCGGCAATCACCACAGTCATGCCTTCTTGCAATAAATGGCCTTGACGAGCACTCAGCTGTATCGCCTGCAATTGCTCTAAGAGATTTACCAATCGTGGAATAACATCACCCTCGGCGATAAAATCAATGTCTTCATCACTAAAATCAATGGCAGCTTCCACTTGGACCCGCAGCAAAGTTAGCTCTTCAACCAATGCCTTGATCCGGCGGGAAAATTCGCCTTCCAAAGAGCGCCCAGCGGCGTGGACCGCCTGCTGTGAGGTACTTTCGATGAGGGCGGCGATGGCTTCCGCCTGGGCCAAATCCAGTTTGCCGTTCAAAAACGCCCGGCGGCTGAACTCGCCCGGCTGGGCGGGACGGGCACCCAGTTGAAATACCCGTTTGAGCAGCATCTCCACCACCACGGGACTGCCGTGACAATGAAGCTCCAGGACATCTTCGCCGGTAAAAGAGGCGGGGGCGGGGAAATAGAGCGCTAGACCTTGATCGATTGGCATGCCGGACTCATCAAGGAAGGCCACAAAATGGGCCTGACGCGGCTGTAATTGCCGGTGAGTCAGCGACTTGGCTAAGGAAACGAGATCCGGGCCGGAAATACGAACCATTGCCACCGCCCCCCGCCCCGGTGGGGTGGCGGGGGCGGCAATGATGTCTTGGCCAGGAATCAAGCGGGTTTGCTGCTCGCTTCGATTTTGCGGTTGATATACCACTGTTGAACAATAGACAGGGTATTATTCACCACCCAATAGAGCACCAATCCGGCGGGGAAAAAGGCGAAAAAGACAGTGAAAATCAAAGGGAACATCTTCATCACCTGAGCCTGGACGGGATCAGCCGGCGGTGGACTCAGTTTTTGCTGAATCCACATGGTCAGGCCCATGAGCATGGGCAGAATGAAATAAGGATCGCGCGAAGTCAAATCATCCAACCACAGGACGAAAGGCACCTGCCGCAATTCGACACTTTCCACCAGTACCCAGTAGAGGGAAATAAACACGGGGATTTGTATCAGGATCGGCAGACATCCGCCCAAGGGATTGACCTTTTCTTGCCGGTAAAGCTGCATCAGGGCTTGATTGAATTTTTGCTTGTCGTCCCCGAAGCGCTCCTTCAGCGCCTGCATTTTTGGCTGCAGCTTGCGCATGTTGGCCATGGAACGGTAACTGGCGGCCGACAAGGGATAAAACAGCGCCTTGATGACCACCGTGGTGGCAATAATCGCCCACCCCCAGTTGCCGAAATATTTATGGAATTGTTCCAGCAGCCAGAAGATAGGTTTGGCGATGAACGTGAAAATGCCGAAGTCCACGGTCAGTTCCAGGCCTGGCGCTACCTTTTCCAACACCCGTTGCAGCTTGGGACCGATATAATAACGAACATTCAGGCTGGTGGATTCACCTGGCGCCAATGTGGTTGCGGGGGCGTAGGAACCAACGATGTAAGTCTGTTCCGGCAGAGGTTTGGTATAGAAGTGATTGAGTTGATTTTCCGGGGGCAGCCAGGCGGCGATGAAATAGTGTTGAATCATGGCGCACCAGCCACCTTCCGCCTCCCAGGTCAAGGGTAGATCTTCAATATCGTTGAAAGAAAACTTTTCATAAGGCTCGTCTGCCGTGCGGCAAGCCACGCCGGTGAAAGTTCGGATAAAGGTATTGCCCTTTCTTTTAGCAGGGCGCTTGCGCTTCAATTGGCCGTATTGATGGGCTTTCCAGACAGCGGAAGTACCGTTGTCCACGTGATATTGAATTCCCACCTCGTAACTGCCGGGCTTGAAAATGAAAGTCTTGGTGATCTTCAAGCCTTCGCCATTGGTCCAAATCAAGGGAATGCGCAGTTCAGATTGGCCAGGCTGCAATACAAACTCCCCGGGATTGCCTTGCCAGGGAACCGTATGCTTGGGCGCTATCTTTTCGTCGCCGAGAAATCCGGTTTGGGTCACAAACAAACCCACCGGATCATCGGTCAATAGCCTGACTGGCTGATCTGGATGTTTCTTGGAAACAGGATATTTCAGCAAATCGACAACCTTGATATCCCCGCCTAATAAATCAATTTCCGCCCGCACCACATCGGTACGCACCACAATCCGTCCCGGGCTCGCCCGGGTTGGCACAGCAGCTGTTGCCTGCGGAGCAGTACCTTCTTCCGTGGCCGCCGTGGCAGCCACTTCCGGGGTGCCATCAGGGGCTGGAGGTGCTCCTACCGGTTGGGCACCAGCAGTTTGTTGTTGCAAGGCAGGGGGCCTGGGGCCGTAGTCTTGTTGCCACGCGCTCCATAGCATATAGCCTAAAAAGACAAAAAGGATGAACAGTAAGAATCTAAGATTATCCATGTTGTTTTTTTCCAAGTTTCTCCGGGACAGGGTCCAGTCCGCCAGGATGCCAGGGATGACACCGCAAAAGCCGGCGGATAGCGAGCCAACTGCCAGTCAAGGCGCCATATTGTTCAATGGCGGAGAGTGCATAATGGGAACAAGTAGGATGAAAACGGCATTGATTGCCCAACCACGGGCTGAGAAAAAACCGGTAACCGTGAATCACCGTCTTCAAGACGACGGATAGGCCGCTATTAATCGCTGCCAATGCTTTGCTAATGATTCCCATAATTCTTTATTATCGGCTTTCGCTGCTGCCGGTTTTGCCATTGCCACGATATCCACGGCCGGTAATTGGTACTGATGCAAGCGGAAACTTTCCCGAATTAGCCGCTTCAGGCGATTACGCGCCACTGCGTGTTTGATTTTCTTTTTTGAGAGTGCCAGCCCTAACCGCGCATAATCCTTATCGTTAGGCCGCATCAGAATGGTAAAATAGGCATCGCTCGAAGCCTGAGCCTGGCTGAAAACATAGTCATATTCCGCCGCCCGCAGTAACCTCCGGCTTTTTGGAAAGGTGAAACGTTCGCCTGCCAAAAAATGGATTAGAGCGCCAACCGGGCCCGCCCTTTGGCTCTGCGCGAAGCAATCACTTTACGCCCACCTTTGGTGCGCATCCGGGCGCGGAATCCGTGGGTGCGTACACGCTTGATTTTGCTGGGTTGATAGGTTCTTTTCATCGTTTCCGGCCTTCAGTTAATTATTTGATAAATATAGAAAAAAGACAAAGAATAATACGCACAGTCGGGGTAAATGTCAATGCTGCCCGCCGCAGCCAAATCCGGTATAGTATTCTCCCCACTGCGGAAAAGGCTGGAAATCATGGCAAATATCAACCTGCCATGTTGCCCGAAATACGACGAATTCTAACCCTGTTAGGCCAACATCCCATGAGCGACCTCTGGAACCATTGCATCCAAAAACTCGAAAATGAAATCCCGCCGCAGCAATTCAACACTTGGATTCGCCCTTTGCAGGCGGTGGAAAACGGCGGAGAATTGAAGTTGCTGGCGCCCAACCGTTTTGTTCTGGATTGGGTCAAAGATCATTTTTTCGACCAAATCAACGCTGCCTTGCCGAAAAATAATGGCCATCACACCCGGGTCACCTTGGAAATCGGCGCCCGCGAGGATAACACCCCCGCCCCGAGTCGCCCGACTTTCGGCGCCAAAAAAGCGAAACCTGAGAAACAGCCGGTTAGCCACAACCTCAACTCTGCTTTCACCTTCGCTACTTTCGTGGAAGGCAAATCCAATCAATTCGCCAAGGCCGCCGCCATGCAGGTGGCGGAAAATGTCGGCAACGCCTACAACCCGCTCTTTATTTATGGCGGTGTGGGTTTAGGCAAGACCCACTTGATGCACGCCATTGGCAATATGATTCTGCAACAAAATCCCAATGCCAGCGTGGTTTATCTCCACTCCGAGCGGTTTGTGTCGGATATGGTTAGCGCCCTGCAGCACAATGCCATCAACGCCTTTAAGGAATATTACCGGTCCCTGGATGCATTATTGATTGACGATATTCAATTTTTCGCCGGCAAGGAACGTTCCCAGGAAGAATTTTTCCATACCTTCAACACCCTGCTGGAAAACAAACGCCAGGTCGTCCTCACCTGCGACCGTTATCCGAAGGAAATCGATGGTTTGGAGGAACGCCTCAAATCCCGCTTTGGTTGGGGCTTGCCGGTGGCCATCGAGCCTCCTGACCTGGAAACAAGAGTCGCTATTTTGCTGGCAAAGGCCCAAAATTGGGGCGTGACCCTGCCCCCGGATGTGGCTTTTTTCATCGGTAAAAGGATCCGCTCCAACATCCGCGAGTTGGAAGGCGCGCTGAGGCGGGTGATTGCCCGGGCGCAATTCACGGGCGACCCGATCACCCTGGAATTCACCAAAGACGCCCTGCGGGATTTGATCGCGGTTCAGGACAAGCTCGTCAGTGTGGATAACATTCAGAAAACCGTGGCGGAATATTACAAAATCCGCGTGGCGGATTTGTTATCCAACCGGCGCACCCGCTCTATTACCCGTCCCCGGCAAATTGCCATGGCCTTGGCGAAAGAACTGACCAATCACAGCTTGCCCGAAATAGGCGAATTCTTTAGCGGACGGGATCATACTACGGTACTCCATGCCTGTCGCAAGGTGGCGGAGCTGAAAGAAACCGATAGTAAAATCGCTGAAGATTACGCCACCTTGCTCCATATGCTAACTAACTAAAAATCACAACCCAATGCAGTTTTCCATTGCCCGAGAAAATCTATTAGAAGCTTTGCAAAAGGTGGTGGGCGTTATTGAAAGACGCCAGACCCTACCTATTTTGTCCAACGTCTTGCTCCGCGTGAAAGACGGAAGACTGACCTTGATTGGCACCGATCTGGAAATCGAGCTTATCGCCACAACCGAAATATCCGGACAAAATGGCGAGACGACTGTGGCAGCCCGCAAATTGCTCGATATCTGCCGGTTGCTTCCTACTGGTACGGTAATCCACAGCGAATTGAAGGAAGAAAAATCCCTGGAAATCAAAGCTGGACGCAGCCGCTTTTCCCTGGTCACGCTGCCCAGCGATAACTTTCCGGAATTCTCGCTTGGCGAAGTGACTGCCGAAGTGCAATTGAGCGGCGAAGCGCTAAAAAAACTGCTGGCCAAAACCCTCTATGCCATGGCCCAACAAGATGTACGTTATTACCTCAATGGCCTGCTTTTGGAGATGGAAGGGCAGGCAATCCGGGCGGTGGCATCTGACGGCCACCGGCTGGCCTGGTGCGAGCAAAACCTGGCGGAACCTGTGGCAACCATTGCTCAACCCATACTCCCCCGCAAAGGAGTACAGGAATTGTTTCGCCTGCTGGATGGCGAGGAAACCATTTCAATCCAGCTCAGTTCAAACAATATACGGGTTGAATTGCCTGCAGTGATATTTTTCTGCAAATTAATTGATGGCCGCTACCCCGACTACCGGCGGGTTTTCCCTCAAGACATCCACCGGATTTTGATATGCAACCGGCAAGAATTAAAAGACGCTGTCAGCCGGGTTTCCATTCTTTCCAACGAACAATTCAAAGGGATTCGTCTGGAGGCAGGGTCTAATATATTGAAGCTCAGCGCCCACAACCCGGATCAGGAAGAAGCCGAAGAAGAATTGGAAGTCAATTTCCAGGGCGAGCCATTTCATGCCGGCTACAACGCCAGCTACCTGGGTGACGCTCTGGCCCATATTGATTCAGAAGAAGTACGCCTGTCCTTTGCCGATCAGACTTTTAGCTGTTTGATTGAAGATCCCGAAGACCCCAGCGTCCGCTTTATCGTCATGCCCATGCGGCTGTGATGCCCTATGGACAAATAGGGTGGTTTGACTGTCAAACTACTCTTGGTTGTATATAAAGCTCTGAATAATTCATCCCTGAATTCTCAGAGCGCAAAACAATCCCTTGCAGCGACTGATTTTGGCAACACTTCCCTGTGTCGCAGGAAACTCAGAATAAATCATAATTTCCTTAATCCATTAATCCGCTTGCCGCCGCAAAAAAGCGGGGATATCCAGATAGTCCAGGTCTTCCGCTTGCCCGCCGGAAGCAGGCACCCGCACTTCCCGGGTCCGCTCGGGGGGTTGCTTGCGAATCACAGTGGGCCGATCCAGCTTGTCGTAATCCACTTCGCCACTGGTGTTCTTTTCCACCAGTTTGACTGGGGGTTCCACAGCAGTTGACTTGGCGCCAGCCAGTCCCGTCGCTACCACGGTCACCCGCACCTCGTCCTGCAAATCCGGGTCAATCACGGTACCCACCACAACCACGGCATCCTCGGAAGCGTATTCCTTAACCGTGTTACCAACCACGTCGAACTCGCCAATAGAGAGATCCAGGCCACCAGTAATGTTGACCAGCACGCCCCGCGCGCCTTGCAAGTTAACATCTTCCAGCAAAGGACTGGAGATAGCCCGCCGGGCGGCTTCCTTCGCCCGGCCTTCACCGCTGGCGGCGCCGGTGCCCATCATCGCCATGCCCATTTCCGACATCACCGTACGAACGTCAGCGAAATCCACGTTAATCAAGCCCGGCCGGGTAATCAGTTCGGCAATGCCCTGCACCGCCCCAAGCAACACGTCATTGGCGGAAGCAAAGGCTTGTAGCAGGCTGGACTCTTCACCCAACACTTGCAGCAGTTTTTCGTTGGGAATGGTGATTAAGGAATCCACATATTGACCCAGTTCTTCGATTCCCTTTTCGGCAATGGCCAAACGTTTGCCGCCTTCAAACGGGAACGGTTTGGTCACCACCGCCACGGTTAGCACGCCCAAATCCTTGGCGATTTCGGCAAATACCGGCGCGGCTCCGGTCCCGGTACCGCCCCCCATGCCGGCCGTCAAGAAAACCATATCGGCGCCGTGAATCATCTCCTGAATCCGGTCCCGGTCGTCCATCGCCGCTTGCTTGCCCACTTCTGGGTTGGCGCCGGCGCCAAGTCCCTTGGTCAATTCACTGCCAATCTGCAACACCGTCTTGGCTGACGATTTACGCAAGGCTTGAGCATCGGTATTGGCGCAAATAAAATCCACCCCATCGATGCTGCTGCTCACCATATGATCCACAGCGTTGCTGCCCCCGCCGCCAATGCCAATCACTTTAATGACCGCGTTCTGGCTATAGTCGTCTACAATTTCAAATGTCATCTTTCTCTCCTCGTCTGATTAATAAAATATAGACCCTATTCAAGTTCTACCCCTAAAAATTACCCCGGAACCAACTACACATCCGTTGCCAAATCGCTGATAGCGTGGAACTCCCGCCCGCCAGCTTTTGCAGCGATGATTGATTTTCATAACCAAACAGCAGCAACCCCACCCCTGTCGAATAAGCGGGATTGCGAATCACATCGGTCAAGCCGGTGACATGGCGTGGCATGCCTATCCGCACTGGCATATGAAAAATTTCTTCCGCCAACTCCACCAGCCCTGTCACTTTGGAACTGCCACCCGTCAGCACAATGCCGCCGGCAATCAGATCTTCAAAGCCGCTGCGGCGCAGCTCCGACTGCACCAGCAGCATCAATTCCTCACAGCGTGGTTCGACAATCTCGGCCAAATGATGGCGGGAAATCCGCCGAGGCGGCCGGTCGCCAATGCTGGGGACTTCAATCATATCGTCGATGTCCGCCAACTGGGTCAGGGCGCTGGCGTATTCAATTTTGATTCTTTCCGCGTGATGGGTGGGTGTTCTGAGCGCCACCGCAATATCATTGGTAATCTGATCTCCGGCGATGGGAATCACGGCGGTGTGACGGATGGCGCCATCGGTGAATACCGCGATATCGGTGGTTCCCCCGCCGATATCCACCAGACACACCCCAAGATTTTTCTCATCCTCGCTCAATACCGCATAACACGAAGCTAGCTGCTCGAGAATAATGTCCTCCACTTCCAGGCCGCAGCGGCGAATGCACTTGACAAGATTCTGGGCGGCGCTAACCGCGCCGCTGATGATATGTACCTTGGCTTCCAGGCGGATACCGGCCATGCCCACCGGCTCTTTAATGCCGTTTTGGCTGTCGATAATGTATTCCTGGGGAAGAATGTGGAGAATCTTCTGATCAGCGGGGATAGCCACCGCCCGGGCGGAGTCAATGACCCGGTCCACATCCGCCTGCCCGACCTCCTTGTCCTTGATGGCGACAATCCCGTGGGAATTCAGGCTGCGTATATGACTGCCAGCGATGCCCACATAAACGGAATGGATCTGGTAGCCAGCCATGAGCTCGGCCTCTTCCACGGCCCGTTGGATAGCTTGCACCGTGGCTTCCAGGTTAACCACCACCCCTTTCTTCAACCCCGTGGAGGGATGCACGCCGATACCGACGATTTCGATTTCGTTTTCTTCCGTATTGATTTCGCCAACAATGGCGGCCACCTTGGAAGTGCCGATATCCAATCCCACAATAAAATTTCTTTCTTTACGTTTTGCCATACTGTTACCGTGAATCTTTGCGGCCGGATACCTTCCAGAGCACGGAAAAACCATGATCGTAGCGGGCATCCAACCGCCGCACTTTTTTTAGCCGCTTCTCGCCCAATTGTTTCAGGGATGTCGCCACCGTTTGAAAAGCCGTCAATGGATTTTTTCTCCCCAACACCATCTCCATGCCACCATTTAAAGTCACCCGCCAACTGCGGCGCGGATCCACTTCCAAACGCAAGACTTGCAATCCCAATGGTTTCAGAGCGGCAACCATTTGCTCATAGGCCTCAAACAGCCTTGTTTGATAACCATCGGGGCCAACTAATACAGGCAGCCTGTCATATTCCTTCAACTCTGGCGGAATGAAGCTGTCTCCCCGGTGATTCATCAAAGCTTCTTTCCCCCAACGCAGATATGGCGTTTGTTCCCAGACCCGCAGCACCAAGGTGTCGGGCCACTGCCTTTCCACCCGGACGCGATCAACCCAAGGCAGGGCTTGTACCGCCTGGGTGACAACCGCCAAATCCACGTTCCAATAATTGGCAAGCAAAGGCGCCAGCACCTTGCGGATTTGCGGAAGGCGCAAATGGTGCAGTTCCCCTTCAATCCGCACATAGCGAATAGGCATGGTCTGCATGGCGCTCCAGGCCAACCAGACCAGGGAAGCCGTGCCCGCCATCCAGGCAGTGAGACGAACGGGGTCAACTCTCATTAAAGCTGGTCTCCAAAATCCGCCATACCAATTCCTCCATCTCCATACCCGCTGCTTTTGCCGCCATGGGTACCAGACTGTGACCGGTCATGCCGGGTACCGTGTTCACTTCAATCAACCAAGGCTGGCCGCTGGTATCAAGAAACAAATCCACCCTCCCCCAACCCCTGACACTGAGTACGTCACAAGCCTTTTTTGCCAGCGTTTGCAACGCTTCCTCGCGAAAGGAGGGCAACCCGCAAGGACATAGATAGCGGGTGCTATCGGCCTCGTATTTGGCCTCGTAGTCATAGAACACCCTTGGGGTTTCCAGTTTGATCAAGGGCAACATGGCTTCCTGCACCATTCCAACCGTGTATTCTTCCCCCTCAATCCAGCGCTCGGCGAAAACCAGGCAACCAAATTCCCTGGCCTGCTTCCAGGCCTGTTTTAAGGATTCGAAATCGTCCGCTTTGCTCATTCCCAGGCTGGAACCTTCCAGGGCTGGTTTGACAATGACAGGCAATCCCAGCTGATCGACGCATTGCGCCAAATCTGCTTCGTTGGAAAGAATGCGCCATTCAGGCGTCGGCAGGCCTGCGCCCCGCCAGCACAATTTGCTGCTTAACTTGTCCATGCTCAATGCCGATCCCAGAACGCCGCTGCCGGTATAGGGCAAATCGATGGCTTCCAAGGCTCCTTGCAGAACGCCATCCTCACCCCCGCGCCCGTGAAGACAATTGAAAACCCGGTCAAAATCCTGATCGAGCAAGGGAGGCAGAGGATACTTGCCCACTTCCACCGCCACCGCATTCACCCCCTGGCGCTTTAAAGCCGTCAGCACCGCCTGGCCGCTTTGCAGCGATATTTCCCGCTCGGCGCTGGCGCCTCCCATCAGTACCGCCACTTTGCCAAATGCTTTGGGATCGGTGATTCTAGCTGTCACTGGTGCTCTCCAGGTTCCCCAATAATTTGGATTTCCAGTTCCAATTCAATGCCGTGCTGACGTTTTACTGCCTCCCGAATCATTGCTATCAAGGCTTCCACATCCCTGGCGCTGGCGCTGCCCGTGTTGATAATAAAGTTGGCATGCAACTCAGAAATCTTGGCGCCTCCCACTTGTTTTCCTTTAAGGCCACAGGACTCAATCAATCGGGCGGCATAATCTCCAGGCGGATTTTTGAAGACGGACCCGCCATTGGGAAAGCGGGTGGGCTGGGTTTGGTTGCGCCGCGCCAAGAGTTCACGGATACGGCGCTGACCTTCCTGAATATCGCCCGGATGGGGCTTGAGCCAAACCCCCAGAAACCATTCATTGGCCGGCCCGTTGACGCTGCGGTAACTAATTTCATACTCGGAGGGTTTACGGCGGTAGAGTTCGCCATAACGGTCGACGGTTTCAACTGCTTTCACCCAGTTCCAGGTTTCACTGCCGAAAGCCCCAGCGTTCATTGCCAAGGCGCCTCCCATGGTGCCGGGAATCCCTGCCAGAAATTCCATTCCCGTCAACCCGTGAATGCTGCAGAACCGGGCCACATGGGCACAGGGCACGCCGGCTTCAGCATAAACCAGACCATTTTCCAAGGCCATGTTGGAAAGCCGGTTGACGGTGCAAATTACGGTGCCGCTCACGCCGCCATCGCGCACCAAAATGTTACTGCCCAATCCCAGCCAAAGCAGCGGTTCCTCCGCCGGCAGGGTATGCAAGAAACGGATAAGATCCTCTTTATCCTCCGGCCGGAAAAAGCGTTTCGCAGGCCCACCTATTCGCCAACTGGTGTAACGGCTCAAAGGTTCGTCAAAAAGCAGTTCTCCCCGAATTGTGTTTAATGCCGTTTTATTGGTATTCATCATGGTTCTATCTCTTTGAGCATGTCCGGCAACTGGCCGGAAAGCTGACCGATACTGCCTGCCCCCATGGTCAATAGCACATCGCCCGGCTGTAATATCCCCTTCAGAACATCTGGTATATCTTCCGGAAAACCCGCCAGACTGGGGGATTGGCCTCGTCCTCTCAAGGCCCGGGCCAAAGCCAGGGAATCGGCGCCTTCAATAGATTGTTCACCTGCGGGATAGACATCGAGCAGCACCAATTCATCAGCGGTTTCCAAGACACTCACAAAATCATCGAACAGATCCCGGGTGCGGCTGAATCGATGAGGCTGAAACACCAACAACAAACGCCGCCCAGGCCAAGAGCGGCGAACCGCGGCGAGGGTCACTTCGATTTCCTTGGGATGATGGCCATAATCGTCCACCCATATGACTTCCCCGTCTCGCCACGCCAAGGTCTCCACTTGAAAGCGGCGGCCAATGCCTGCAAATCCTGACAATGCACGGCGGATTGCGCTGGGATGGACCTCCAGTTCAAGCGCAATGGTCACCGCTGCCAAGGCATTCAACAGGTTATGGTGACCGGGAAGATTGAGTTCCAGCGCCAGGGGCTGAACCAAATCGGCTGTTTCGACGATAAACTGGGTCCGCAATCCTTTGGGTTTGATTTGACTGGCGCGAACATCGGCTTCTGGATGGGTGCCATAGGTTTTTACCGGCTTATTGATCTCCGGCAAAATCGCTTCCCCCCCCGGATCATCGCGGCACACCACCGCCAAGCCGTAAAAAGGCAAATGATGCAGAAATTCAATAAAGGTTTCTTGCAAGCGTCGGTAGTCTCCACCATAGGTGGCCATGTGATCCTGGTCCACGTTGGTCACCACGGCCATCATGGGTTGCAAGTGAAGAAATGAGGCATCGCTTTCATCCGCTTCCGCCACTAAATAGGGGCTTTCCCCAAGCGCCGCATGACTGCCAATACTATTGAGACGCCCGCCAATGACAAAGGTGGGATCCAATCCGGCTTCGCCCAAAATGCTCGCCACCAGGCTGGTGGTGGTGGTTTTGCCGTGGGTTCCCGCCACCGCAATGCCAAAACGGAAACGCATCAGTTCCGCCAGCATTTCCGCCCGGGAAATGACTGGAATACGCTGCTGCCTGGCCGCTTGCCATTCCGGATTGTCTTGGGTCACCGCGCTCGACACCACCACCACATCGGCGCCATCCACATAATGCGGGGCATGGCCGATAAAAATCTGCGCCCCCAGACTTCTTAACCGCTGCAGGGTAACGCTTTCCCGGATATCAGAACCGGAAACCCGATAACCCAGGTTGAGAAGCACTTCGGCAATGCCACTCATTCCCGCCCCGCCGATGCCGACAAAGTGAATCCGGCGGATTCTCGCCATCCGCCGCCGGACAGGTTCGCTGCCTGCCCGCAGGCTGTCCCTGCCTGTGATTTCTTGATCTTTAAATTTAGGTACCATGGCTGGCTTCCTCCAGACATATTCTTGCCACGGTTTCCGTGGCATCCAAACGCGCCATCTGCCGCGCGGCCTGGGCCATCGATAGCAGTTTTTCAGGCTGTTGAATCAATTCTTGCATTTCCCGGCGTAACCTAAGCGGGGACAGTTCTGACTGCGGGAGCAACCTGGCGGCCCCTCGCCACGCCAGGTACTCAGCATTGCGGGATTGATGATTGTCGATGGCATAGGGATAAGGGACTAGAATGGCGCCGAGACCCGCGGCCGCCAATTCACTGATAGTCATTGCCCCCGACCGGCAAATGA
This sequence comes from Methylothermaceae bacteria B42, assembly GCA_001566965.1. Lineage (NCBI taxonomy): Bacteria > Pseudomonadati > Pseudomonadota > Gammaproteobacteria > Methylococcales > Methylothermaceae > Methylothermaceae bacteria B42. Next base: position 39,292 of record LSNW01000002.1, read on the forward strand.
CCAGGTCCGCCCACTCATAGGCTTTTGCCATATCGTCAATAAACGCCTCTACCCGCGCTTTCAGGCCCGCTTGCCGGTATTTTTCAGCCACTTCCAATTGCATCTTTTCCCCTGATTGATGCCATACCTCGATTTGACCTTCATACCCTGCCAAAGCTTGCGGCACTGTTTCATTCAGAATCTTGGCGCCTTGGCTTCCACCAAGAACCAGGAGGTGTAACGGTTGATGAATCTGCCGCGCTTGCTTGCTTAGTTTTTGGATTTCGGAACGCAAGGGATTGCCGGTCCAACAGGGTTTGTACTGATCGGCAAAGGTTTCCGGGAAAGCTTCCAATATCCGCTTGGCACCCCGGGCCAACCAACGATTGGTGGTACCCGGTACCTGGTTCTGTTCGTGAATCACCAAAGGAATCTTCAACCAGCGAGCCATGATGCCGCCGGGCCCGGCCACAAAGCCTCCCAATCCCAATACCACATCGGGGTTTTGCTGTTGAAGGTGCTTTTTCGCTTGCCATAAAGCCCGGCCTAACATCCAGGGCGCGATTAATGCGGCCTGCCATCCTTTGCCCCGCAGTCCGCTGACCGTCAGCCAGTGCATTTTGAAGCCAGCGGCGGGCACCACTTTCGCTTCCATCCCTTTATGGGTGCCCATCCAACTGACCTCATGGCCCTGTTCCCGAAGCCAGTTGGCGACCGCCAAGGCTGGAAACACATGCCCTCCGGTTCCCCCAGCTAAAATCATGATCTTGCGCGCCATGCTTTTCTCTTAGGTTGTGATGCCTGCCGGTCACGGGCTTCCGCATAGACCCGCAATACAGCACCCAAAGCCATGCAATCCACCACTAAACTGCCGCCGCCGTAACTCATCAACGGCAGCGTTAAACCCTTCGTGGGAAGCACGCCAAGGTTGACCCCCATATTGATAATGGCCTGCAAACCCAGCCACAGGCCAACGCCATAAACCAACAGGGCACCAAAGGTAAGACCGGCGGAATCCGCCAGTTTGGCCACCACAAAAATCCGCCACAGCAAAACGCCATAGGCGGTAATCACCAGAGTGACCCCTATCCAGCCCAGTTCCTCGCCAATCACCGCCAGCAGGAAATCCGTATGTCCTTCCGGCAAATAAAACATTTTTTGCACGCTGTTGCCCAAGCCCGCGCCAAACCAGCCGCCCCGGGCAAAAGCAATCAAGGCCTGAAACAACTGGTAAGCCGAATCTTGCGCATGTTCCCAAGGGTGTAAAAATCCTACAATACGCTCCAGGCGGTAGGATTTGAACATCACCAAACCCACCCCGGCCCCTATCAGCGCGGTTAACAATCCAAGCAAGGGCAGCAAAGGCGCGCCTGCCAGAAAAATCATCCCTACCGCGGTGGCCATCAAAATCACAGTGGCCCCAAAATCCGGCTCCAGCAACAACAGCGCTGCCCCTATTCCCAACAAAGCCAAAGGTTTCAAGGCGCCAATTGCCGTCGTTCTCAATGCCTGTCCATGACGAACCCCGTATCCGGCCATATAAACAATGGCCATCCACTTGTACAATTCAGAAACTTGAATCCGGATACCACCCACATGCAACCAACGGGTGCTGCCATTCACAGAGACGCCAAGATGAGGGATCAACACCGCCACCAACAACAGAAACCCGATCAATAACAATAGCGGGCCAGCTTTAAGCCAAAGTTCCGAAGGAACGCTCATCACTGCGCCCCCCGCCATCAACCCGAGCAATATATGGATCAGTTGGCGCTTGGCGTAATAAAAACCATCGGAATGCAAGTGCAAGGAAGCCGACGTCATCATGACATAGCCAAACACCAATAATAAAAGTACTGCCGATAGCAACAGGGCATCCAGCGCGTAACGCTTTCCTACCGGTATTTCCCAAGCAGGTACTGCCATCACGCAAAGGACCTCACTAGTTCGATAAACCGGTTGCCGCGGTCCTCGTAGTTGTTAAATTGATCCTGGCTGGCGCAGGCGGGGGATAATAAAACGGTATCTCCCGGCGTTGCCTTTTGCCGGGCAATCGTCACCGCCTCATCCAAGTCTTCGACCAGAATGGTCTCCGTGGCGTCAGCCAATGTCTCCTGCAACTTTCCTTTATCGTGGCCAAATAATATGGCTATCTTCACCTTGTTTTTTGCCACCGGGGACAGGGGGGTAAAATCCGCACCCTTCCCTTCACCACCGGCCAATAAAATAACCGGTCCAGGCAGCCCCGTGATAGCGGCAACCGTCGCTCCCACGTTGGTACCTTTGGAATCGTTAATCCAGACCACGCCCCCGCTTTCCGCCACTTTTTGCATCCGGTGGGGCAGACCCTGGAATTGGCGCAAGGCCTTCAGCCTTGCCGGCATGGGAATGCCGGCAGCTTCTCCCAATGCTAACGCCGCCAAGGCGTTGGCAAGATTATGGCGGCCTTGCAAGGCAACTTCCGACCCAGGAATGAGTTTTTGCTCGTGAAAGGTCAGCCAGGTTTCCCCTTCATACACCTGCAAACCAAAATCCACAAAACCGGACTCAACTCCGAAATTTAGTACCTGGTGACATCCTGACTTTTTGGCCAGATTTTGTACCCGAGAATCATCGCCATTGGCGACACAAATTTTACTCAGCTCAAATAAACGCCCCTTGACCGCGGCATAGTCTGCCAGACTTTCATAACGATCCAGGTGATCGGGACTGATATTCAAAATCGCGCCCACTTGCGGACGCAGTTTGCGGGTGCGTTCCAATTGAAAACTGGACAGCTCCACCACGTACAAACCACAATCTTCCGCCACCATATCCAAAACCGGCGTTCCCAAGTTCCCTCCCGCCTTGGCCTTGATGCCAGCCTGGGTCGCCATTTCCGTAACCAGGGTAGTGACTGTACTCTTGCCGTTGGAGCCAGTCACAGCAATGACGGGAGCTGTGACTGCCTGGGCAAACAGATCGATATCGCTTATCAAACCCGCGCCCCGTTCCAAGGCAGCGCGAACGTCGGGTTGATCCAAACCGATACCCGGGCTTACCAGCAAATGGGTCGCCCAGGCCAACATATCCGAACGCAACCCCCCAGTGAAAACAGGAACCCCTGCCAGTGACTTGGCTTCCTCGAGCCCAGGCGGCGCATCGCGGGTATCCACCGCCAAACATTCAATGCCAGCCCGGTGCAGAAAACGTAAGGCCGACAGACCGGTTTTTCCCAAACCAACCACTGCTACTTTATCGCCCGTACCTAACATCACTCCCCTGCTTTGACTCTGAACTTGCAATACCGCTGCCATGGGTTTCACCTCAGCTTCAAGGTCGCCAGACCGATTAACACGAGGATGACGGTAATAATCCAAAACCGTATGATTACCCGGGGTTCCGGCCACCCCTTGAGCTCGAAGTGATGATGAAGCGGCGCCATGCGGAAGATCCGTTTGCCCGTGAGTTTGAATGAAGCTACTTGCAGGATGACCGAAACGGTTTCCATCACAAACACCCCCCCCATAATCATTAATACAATTTCCTGGCGCACCAGCACTGCCAATGTTCCCAGTGCCCCTCCCAACGCCAACGCACCGATATCCCCCATAAACACCTGAGCGGGATAAGCGTTGAACCACAAGAATCCGAGACCCGCGCCCACCAGGGCACCGCAAAAAACCACCAGCTCCCCCACACCGGGGATATAAGGCACCGCCAGATAGGAAGCGAAATTGATATTGCCGGAAACATAGGCGAACACCCCCAGAGCGCCACCCACCAGCACGGTGGGCAGAATCGCCAAACCATCCAGCCCGTCGGTGAGGTTGACAGCGTTACTGGTCCCCACAATGACAAGACAAGTCAAAGGGATGTAGCCCCAGCCAAAATTCAGCACGATCTCCTTGAAAAAAGGAACGATATATAAGGTTTCCTCCGGCACATGAGCATTGCGGTAGAGGAACCACCCAGTCCCCAACGCCACCAGCAATTGCCAGAACAACTTCTGTTTGGCGCTGATGCCGCGGGGATTTTTCAGCACCAGTTTTTTATAGTCATCCACAAAACCAATCACACCATAGGCCAAGGTGATAATTAACACCACCCAAACAAAGCGGTTGTGCAAGTCTGACCACAATAAAGTCGCCGCGGCGATCGCCACAAGAATGAGCAACCCGCCCATGGTGGGCGTGCCCGCCTTGCTGAAGTGGCTTTCAGGACCGTCGTCACGAATGGGTTGTCCCAGGTTATAACGGCTCAGGCGGCGGATCATTGCCGGCCCCACAAGAAAAGCAATCAGCAGCGCGGTCAACACCCCCAGAATCGCCCGCAGGGTCAAATACTGGAAGACCCGGAAAGGGCCGTAAATCTCCGCCAAATGTTGCGTTAACCAATAGAGCATGCGATTACGCCTTGAGGGCCTCCACTGTCCGTTCAAGATGCTGGCTGCGCGAGCCTTTAATTAATATCCGGGCCTTAGGATGCAGTTGGGCGGCAACGGTTTCCGCCAGCGCCTCTTGACAATCAAAATACTGCCCCCCGCCGCCAAAAGCCTTCACCGCCGCCTGACACGGCTCACCCACTGCGAATAAACGCCTGATTCCCCGCGCTTTGGCCGCGCCGCCTGCTTTGGCGTGCCAAGTTTCAGAATCCGGTCCCAATTCCCCAAACGCCCCCAGGATCACCCAGGGCTCGCCCGACAACGCCGACAAGGCTTCCAACCCGGCTTCAAAAGAGGCGGGATTCGCATTATAGGAATCGTCCAGCAGCCAGCTCTCCCGTTTTCCTTTCAGGGGATGCAAGCGGCCAGGGAATGGAGTTATCTCCGCCAACCCGGTCCGGATTTGATCGTCCTCAATACCGGCGGCTTTGGCTACCGCAATGACGGCCAAGGCATTACTAACGTTATGCTGTCCAGCAAGGGGTAATTCTAAACCTAACCGCTCTCCCATAATTTCAGCAACAAACCGGTTGTGAAACCGCCCTTGGGAAAACTCCAGCGGCGCTACGGACAATGCCCGAACCTGGGCCGGTTTGTCCCTGCCGAAACTCACTACCCCGCGAGAACCGGCAAGCTCTTTCCAATAGGGAAAATAGTGGTCATCGGCGTTGAGAACGGCGATGCCTGAATTGGGCAACGACGAAATCAGCTCACCCTTGGCCTTCGCCACCCCCTCGATAGACCCGAATCCTTCCAGATGGGCGGGACCAGCATTGGTGATCAACGCGATATCCGGCTTGGCCAAGCCAGCGCAATAGGCAATTTCCCCAGCATGATTGGCGCCCATTTCGATCACCGCGAAACGATGCCGGGGAGACAAACGCAGCAGCGTCAAAGGCACGCCGATGTCATTATTGAAATTGCCGGCGGTTTTGAGCACTGAAGGCTCGCCGCCGAGTACGGAAAAAAGCATCTCCTTGACGGTGGTCTTGCCGTTGCTGCCAGTCACGCCAATCAAAGTGCCGGAAAAATGATGCTCGCGCCACCACTTGGCCAGCCGCCCCAAACCCAGGCGGGTATCGGCCACTTGCAGTTGGGGCAAATGACCTGGAACTGGCTTGCTCACCAGTGCCGCGGCGGCGCCTTGGGCTTGGGCCTGGGCGAGATAGTCATGACCGTCAAAACGCGGGCCCTGCAAGGCGATGAACAATTTGCCCGGCATTGGCTGGCGGGTATCGGTGGCCACGCCGTCAAACTCGGCGTCTGTCCCCAGCATTTTCCCTTGTAATGGCTTGGCGATATGACTCAAACGCATGCCGCTTCTCCACGAATCAATTGCCGCACCACAACTTGATCGCTGAATGCCAAGCGCTGGCCGTTGACTTCCTGATAATCTTCATGCCCCTTGCCGGCCACGAGAATGACATCCTTTGGCGTTGCTTGGGTTATGGCTTGGGAAATAGCTTGTGCCCGGTCACGAATGACTAAAGGTTTGGAAACCATGCCAGTGAGAATATCGGCTATGATTTGGTCTTCGCTCTCTCCCCTGGGATTGTCATCGGTCACTATCACTTGATCGGCATAACGCTCGGCGACTTGCCCCATTTCCGGGCGCTTGCCACGATCCCGCTCGCCCCCGCAACCAAACACCAACCACAAATTTCCCTGGCAATGCCGTCTCAAACTTTTCAGGGCCGTTCCCAAAGCTGCTGGTGTGTGGGCATAATCCACTACCACAAGCGGGGCGTCCCCTCCCCCAAAACATTCCATGCGGCCAGGCACTGGCTGGATCTTTTGCACACGCCGGGCGCCTTCCGTCAGTGAAATACCTTGAGCCCTCAGCAAGGTTAAAACCGCCAGAAGGTTGGCCAGATTGAATTCTCCCAATAAAGGTGCCGATACCAGTGCCTGCTCGGATTCAAAGGTGGCGAGAAATCGGATGTGGGTAGGCAAAAAGTCAATTTCTGTTGCCCGCACCACAGGAAATTCCGCCGATTTCCCCGCCACGCTGAACCCCCACAAATCCACCCCTATTGGTGTTTTTTGCGGGAAGGTGGAAAATGCCGGGTCATCCACATTGATGACTGCCACCGACAGACCAGGCACTGCCAGCATTTTTTGTTTGGCGGCCAGGTAATCCTCCAATGTCCCATGGTAATCCAGATGATCACGGCTGAGGTTAGTCCAAATAGCTTGATCCACCTTTACGCCGTTGACCCGTCCTTGCGACAAAGCGTGGGATGAAACCTCCATGGCCACGGCATTGACGCCATTTTCCTTGAAAAACGCCAAGCGGCGCTGGAGTTCAAGCGCCGGTGGCGTGGTATGTTGGCTCGGTTGCAACTGATCTGGCCGCCCCCATCCCAAAGTCCCCATCACGGCGCAATCTTCCAATGCTTGCGCCAGATAAAAACTGCAGGAAGTCTTGCCATTGGTGCCGGTTATACCGATGATTTCCAACGATTCAGAGGGGTTGCCATAGAAACGACTGGCGATTTCTCCCAGTTTTTCCCGCAACCTCGGGACAGGAATGCATGGAATCGATGCGCCTTTTGGAATATCGCCCCCTTCTGGTTCATAGATGATGACCGAAGCCCCTTTCGCTTGCGCTTCCAAAGCAAAACTCAAACCGTGCCTTTTCGCCCCCGCCAAGGCAAAAAACGCCATCCCTGGCTGAATCCGGCCACTATCCTCGGTCAGGCCTGTAATGGGCACACTCTCGGCTACAGAGACAAAATCTTTCAACAACCGATTCAAGGGTACCGCTGCGCCCATCAACCCATCTCCCCATCGCCGCGACGGACTAAAATGGTATCTTCAGCCGCAGGACGATCGGGCGCTATCCCCATCAGCCTCAGTGCGGCGCCCATGATGCGGGCAAAAGCGGGCGCTGCCACTTCTCCGCCGTAATAACGTTTACCTTGGGGTTCGTCAATGATGACAGCCAGCACCAGGCGCGGCGCGCTGGCGGGCGCCATTCCCACAAATAACGATAGATACCGGTCCTTGGCATATCCGCCGGGGATCGCCTTTCTAACCGTGCCGGTTTTTCCCGCTACCCGGTATCCAGGAATTTGAGCCCGCCTGGCGGTGCCCGCTTCGCTGACGACACCCTCGAGCATGGTTCGAACCAGGTTTGCTATGGTGGCGGGCATCACCGCCGACACCTTGTCATCAACCACCCGTGGAGTCAGGCTGACGCTGTGTAAACGCCCCCTATCGGCAAACACGGTATATGCCCGGGCCAATTGAAGCGCCGAAACCGACAGCCCATAGCCAAATGCCAGGGTCGCTTGTTCAAACTGCCCCCACCCCCGATAATCAGTCAAGACACCCTTGGCTTCTCCGGGGAAATCCACGCCCGCCATGCGGCCGAAGCCAAAGCCTTGCAAACAAGAAGAAAAGCCCTTGGGGGTCAACCGTAGCGTCACTTTGGTAATCCCCACATTGCTGGATTTATGCAGAATCCCGGCCAGATCCAACGGCCCTTCGTTTTTATGATCCCGCACCCAGTGCCGTCCCACTCTAATATGTCCCGGGCTGGTATCTACCCTAAAACCGGGCCGCACTACCCCAGCCTTCAACGCACAGGCGATGGCAATGGGCTTCATGGTGGAACCCGGTTCAAACACGTCCACAATGGCGCGATTGCGGAAACGCGCGGGACGCAAGGACCCCCGGGCATTGGGATTAAACTCTGGCTGATTGGCCAGCGCCAATACTTCGCCGGTGCGGGCATCCAGCATCACTACCGAGCCTCCCTTGGCGTGATGAGATTTCACCGTTTGCTTCAGCACTCGATAGACCCAGTATTGAAGCCGGGCATCCAAGCTGAGGTGGATGTCTTTTCCCGGACGGGGAGGGCGTATCAGATCAATATCTTCAATAGCACGGGCGCGGCGGTCCCGTAATACTCTTTTAAGACCCGGAATTCCCTGCAACTGGGGATCAAACCACTTTTCCAGTCCTTCCTGCCCCCGCTGATCGATATCGGTAAACCCGAGCAGATGAGCAGTCACTTCCCCCGCAGGGTAATAGCGGCGAAACTCACTTTGCAAAAACACGCCTTTAATATCCAGCGCATCAATTTTCTCTGCAACGGAAGGCGCCAGTTGGCGTTTTAAATAGAGAAAGCCCCGGTTACGGTGGCGCTGGATATTTTTTTCCAATTTTTTTGAAGACTGGCCAAGATACTTCGCCAATTGCCTGATTTGCCCGGGACTGGCTTGAAACTCCCTGGGATTCACGCAAACCGCATGGACCGGAGCGCTGATAGCCAAAGGTGTCCCGTTGCGATCCAGCAACATACCGCGGTGCGCGGGAATTTTTACTTCCCTGACCTGCTGCCGCTTTCCCTTTTCCTGATAGAAATCCCCCGCCAGGACTTGCAGATAAAAAGCCCGTACTGACAGCCCAACAAATGACAGGACTATACAGCTGATTACTGCAAAACGGCGCCAGGGAGATACCGCGGGTGTGGGAGAAGCTATTTCATTCATGGCCTTTCACCGGCACATTGAGATAAGTAATTTCATCGGCACTGGGCATTTTCATTTTCAAACGGGAACGGGCCAAAGCCTCCACCCGGCTATGGTCGGTCAGGGCGTGTTCTTCAATCAACAACTGTTCCCACTCCACATCCAGATGTTCGATTTGTTTCTGCAAGCGTTGAATGTGATTGAACAGCAACCGATTGGTATATTTGCTATGCACCATCGCCACCGACGACCCCATCAACGCCAAAAGCAGCCCGCCAATCACGCCCAACCGCTTTAACATAACCTTTCAGCAATTCGCAAAATCGCGCTTCGGGCCCTGGGATTCGCCGCCACTTCTGTTTTATCGGGTCGCTTCTTGCCCAACAACTTCAACCGCAATGCTGTTTCGGAGTCGGGAACCGGCAGTCCTTTTGGAAGCGGCCGGCCACGAGATTCCAAACGGAAAAATTGTTTAACAATCCGGTCTTCCAGCGAATGAAACGAAATTACCGCCAGCCTGCCGCCAGGAGCCAGCACTTCCACCGCTTGCGCCAAGCCTTTTTCCAATGATTCCAGTTCCCGATTAATAAAAATACGAATCGCCTGAAAGGTACGGGTAGCCGGATGCTTGAATTTGTCCTTTCTCGGCACCGCCCGTTCAATTAACTCCGCCAGCTGCCGGGTACTGGTCAATGGTGTCTTTTTTCTTTGCTCCACGATAGCCCTGGCAATTCGCCGGGAATAGCGCTCCTCTCCATAGCGATAAATCACATCTGCAAGCTCTTTTTCCCCAACAGTTATCAGCCAATCTGCCGCGCTCGCACCTACATTAGGGTTCATGCGCATATCGAGAGGCCCCTCTTGAAGAAAAGAAAACCCCCGCTGCGGATCATCCAACTGGGGCGAAGAAACCCCCAAGTCCATCAAAATGCCTTGTACTTTTCCCACCCAACCGCATTGAGAGACTATTTCTTTCAATTGCGAGAAATCGCTTTGTTCCAAAATAAAACGCGGATCCGAAGATAATGCGATTGCCTGTGGCGACCCCACCGCTTGGGGATCCTTGTCCAGCGCCAACAAGCGGCCCTCCGTCCCTAGGCGCTGCAATATAGCGCGGCTATGACCGCCGCGGCCAAAGGTGCAATCAATGTAATGTCCTGCCTCTTGAATTGCCAAACCTGTCAGCGCTTCCTCCAGCAAAACAGGCTGATGTACCATAGCGTCCATTGTCTATTTCAATAAATCAAAAAGGCGCAGAATTTAGCGCTTGATGCACAGTTTCACTCGATGCTTTCAACCCGCCCCCCTCAAGGCAAACGTTGCGGTAAGCACTCCATGCTCCCGGTTCCCATATCTCGAACTTCCTTCCTACCCCCACGATGACAACTTCCTTTTCCAGATTGGCAAATTTCCGCAGCTCCGGGTTAATCAACAACCGTCCCTGTGGATCCATTTGGCCATCAAAAGCATGCCCGAGGAATATACGATGCAACTCCCGGGTTTCCCGATCAAAGGGGGGTAATCCCAGCAAAAAGGCATTGAATTCTTCCCAATGAGGCTTTGCAAACAACAACAGGCAACGCTGGTCATTATTACCCGTTGTCACCACACGGCCGCCACATACCTCGAGCAGCTTTTCTCGGTAACAACTGGGAATTGCAATGCGTCCTTTGCTGTCTAAATTAAGCGAATGAATCCCCGAAAACAAAAATCACTCCCCAACCCACACTCTTACCACAACCACTCAACTCCAAACCACCCTTAAGGCAACTATAAGGGAGCAAATCTGAGCAAGTCAAGCCTTATTTAAGTTTTCTAAGTATTTGCTTTTGAACGACAAATTATTGCTCAAAAGCAACATACGCCCAATTCTCTAATGAACTAAAAAGCTCATTAAAAACAATAAGTTAAATAATACAAGGTGGGAGGGAGTTGAAAAATCTCAGAGGAATCTGAGATTTGTAGGATATTTCGACAATCTGTTAAAACCAACTAAAATCCGCAAAACTAACGGACAAAAAAATTACACCAAGCAAGCGAAATCCAGGAAAGGGTAACCGCAAAGCGCCCTCAAAGACCAAATGCCCCTAACATAAAAGCTTATTACCGAGAATCACCATCTCCTGCGGAATTCTGCCCAGAGCGATACATCACCACGACCATATAAAATGCCACAAAATCGTACAGGCCATGAACCAACATGGGCACCAGCAAGTTTCGCTCACCGGCCGCATCCAGCATCCAGCCCAAATACATGCCGGTAAGCATCGCCAATACGGTATATAGAACCGTCACTGAATGGGCAAGGCCAAACAAAATATTGCTTACCAATAGTGCTGGCCACCACCCCCATAACGTCTCCATCCAAGGCTGCAAGACGCCTCTGAACAAAACCTCTTCACAAAACCCCGCCAGAAAAGCAACATAAATCAATTCATACCACCGGCATGCACTCAAATAAGGGCCAAGGGTTTCTATCAGCATGCGCTTGATATGTTCCAGCTGAGGCACTTGCAAGCGGTACGAAAACGCAAAAAAAAGAAGCAAGGGGATGGTTCCTAACAACCCCATCGCAACGGCATTGGAACTAAAGTGCAGCGTTTCCAGCGGATCAATGTCAACCAGCCATCCCAACCCATAGGCCAGGATCACCAACCCACCCTCGAAAACGGTGGCGAGCTGTAAAAACTGCTTTCTGTCTAACACTTTTGTCATCAATACACACTAAGCCCTGCACACATTACAATTCTTACCCTGTATTCAGTGGAATCTAGAAATATCAAATGGATGAGATTTCAGACCCTAAACCACTTCTCCCCGCCAATTTACCTCCGGATTTGCGGGCGAAGTACTCTCAATGGGTCACCCACACTTCTTTTACTTGCAAAAGGCGCTTGATTCTCTCTGCATTGCGATCCGCGTCGTTTTGATTGGAGAATGGCCCCATTCTCAGTCGATACCAATGTTTATCTTTCACGGCAACCTCCTGCAATTTGGCATTGACACCTTTTTGTCGATAGGCTGCCAATAGTTTTTCAGCAGCATCCCTGCTAGTCAAAGACGCTAGATTAATATACCAAGGACCCACCGACGCAGGTTTTTCTATGAGCGGCTTTTTGGCAAGCTGAACCTTTTCCCCAACCGGGACAGTACGCTGTCCTGGTAAATTTTTAAGCCTGGTCACCCGCTTCTCAAGCGCCACCAAACGATTACCGTAGGCAGAAACTTGCTCCTTCAACTCGTCTATTATCTTTTGATCCATTTTATTAGCATTGGCGGCACCAGATATTCCTGAGTTAGAAACTTGAGACTCCAGCCCTTGAATACGCCCCTGTAGCTGCTCAACTTCCATACTCAATGCAGCAAAATCAGCCGGTTGAGTGGCCACTGGTTGTTGCCCACTTAGCGTCCTCAATTGCTTTGCCAACTGTTCAATCTCGTGGTTTTGCCGATAGACCAAAATAGTTAAGACCCCGACCAACAAAACAGCCACTCCTCCCATGAGAAGCGAGGCTAACACTAAATTTCTTTCTTTCTCTATCCAATCCTTGAGTATTGAAGTCTGTGTTTTCTGTTTTTTGGGAGGCGATGAGCGCTGGTATTCCTCGGCTTTTTCTTTATCCACCGCCAAAGCCAGGAACTCATCCTCCATATCTTCAGACAAAGTTTCCCAACGCTCTCCCCGGCGAATTCCCGCCGGCGGAATCAGCTCTTTTTCCCCTTTGCGCTTACGCACAGCCTCTTTGAGTTGATCGGCAAAATCTTCACGACTGCTTTTACTCCCCGTATTGTCACTCATATTCTTGACCCATCCATTTGTACTCTTACAATCTACTTACAATATCCATAAAGAAGATGATCAAACTTTACACATTACAATAATCTTTTATTTTCACCAAGGATAGAATTTTGTATCGAGAAAAAGGCCCCACCATTAGCAAAACCACTATTTACCGGTTACAAGCAGATAAAAAACCATCCTGGTAATGTCATCGCTCCGCCCGAATTCAACTCTTTTTTTGATAGACTGCAAAGGGAAGCAGTCCGATAACAAAAAGCAGCAGGATACTCGGTTCTGGAATGGCTTTCAGCATCTTATCGGCCAACAGTTGATGTAGCGCTGTGGTTGGATGTTCAGCATCCCAAAACACATATTTTTCAGGTGAATCACAAACGGTATTTGTACCATCATCGGGAGCAACAAAGCCCGTGTAGCATGGATCAGTTGCATTATCAAAACCAAAATTCTCTGGATTTTGGATGATTTTATCCACGAAAGAAAAGGTATCGAAACGGATAATGTTAACGGCAGCAAAGCCATTTAGCATTTGATCAAGCGCAGCATTGTAGCTTTTCGCCAACTTCGTTGCTGTATCTGACACAACGGTTGACCCAGGCGGGTTTTGTCTAAAAACAAGCGGCACAGAACCCAAATCGGGGATATTCGGCACCAAAACGTCATTTGCACCCGCATCAATGAACGCCTGCACGGTCTCCTGAATACCCTTGACTGAATTGGCAATAAACTTCGAAGGATCTATCACCCGATTCAATGTAGGGCCAATAAGATCTCCTACATCATTGGAACCACTGAACACAATATACAAGGCATTGGAATCAGTTATGTTCCTTTCCTCAAAAGCCTTGGTTTCCAAGCGTAGTGTCCAAGGAAAAGCGCCTTTCGGCAAAGATCCGCCATGCCGCACTGGCAAGGGTTTAGTTCCATCATTTTCCACTGAATTGTAATCAGTGCGCACCCCTCCATAAGCGAAATTTGTTCCGCCTACGGACGAGGGTTTTATCTCCAAACCCAGCATCTCCGCCAAATAATCCCCATAGATTTTCCCATTCGAGAACCGCCCCTCGAAATAATGGTCATCGGCGGGAATGCCTTGACCGGTTAGCTGCCTGGTTGCAAAAAAGAGATTACCTTGATCGGAAAGGCTATCCCCTATGATATAAACATCAGAGTAAGGCAATGCTGATGCAGTTAACGTGAAATTCAAAAAGGCAAATAACGCCACAAATAAAACCTTCATATTCTTCTCCTTAAATTCTTGGTAATAACTAAACCCGGCGTTTGAGAAGCTGAAAAGAAGTGGCGAATCTGTTTGATTTGTTGTTGAGACACACCAAAACAACCATGAGGGGACCCTCCGCCATGAACAAGAATAGCGTGAATGAACTGGCAGGTCGAGAAGCTGATGTTGACCCTCTTACTGAGCTGCTGAAACCGGACACACCTAATCCATCAGAAGATGGAAGAATTGTTGGCGGGGCACGTGGAAGGCCGAATTGGCGAGGGTAATATGTAATTGCCCGCGCAAGCGACGAACCACGCTGAAGCCAAGAGAAAACCAGCGAGTTAGTAACGTTCCAGTCGGTAGTGGTGCCACTGCATGCGGCCAGCAGGTGGGTGAGCGAGTTTAAAGCTGGCGCAGGCTAAAGCTGTGAATAGTGGAAATACGATTTCTTGCTATAGTCGAAAAGACAAAATCACTCAAAGACTTTATCTGCGCCTCAACAAGGCATTTTTTTGAAGATCAAAAATGCATTGCCACCTGACCCCAGACCTTTTGCGTGTCAGTGGAGAAGCCTTTGGCGTTGTAGTAAGCGTATTTCAACAGGACGCTGAAATGTTGGCCGAATTTGCGGGTCAGCAGGGCGTCGTATTCCTCGCCGTACCGCTCGTCGCCGTTCTCATCCTGGAAGTCGTGATAGACCCCCATCAGTTTGGTGCCCCATAATTTGACGGCCACGGTGGCGTACACGTCACGCACACCATTTTCAGGGGTTTTCAGAAATTTGTCGGCCCAACCCTGGAAGGCATGGAGCGTGGCCAGTGGCATGGCGAAGCCGACGTTGTTATCGGCGGTCAGGTTTTCCACCGCGCCCTTGATGGTGATTCCGTAAGCTGATAGTCCGGCCATAAAGCGGTAGTAATCGGTTGAAAAATCGTTGGGATTGCGCTGGTAATCCATCTGATGAGCATATTCCAGATGATATAGCCCGTCGAGCCAGTCGGTGAGGGCGTGCTTGCCGTCGAAGCGGATGCCGTAGGTTTGGGTCGAAAGGGTGAAATTGGCACTGTCTTTGCGGTCGTCATAATCGAGCCAGTAACCATAGGCGCTGATTTTGCCGAAGGGCAGCCCGGTGTAGGTGATGTGGAGGAGTGGCGAGGTCATGTCGATGGTGCGCGACAGGATATTTTGTACCCGCCAGATGAAGGCAGCCTCAATTACCGCGTCGGGCAGCAGTTCGTTGTGTATCGTGACCGCATCGTAGGTTTGCTCCAGTTGACGCCAACCTACATTGCCGATGAAGCGGTGGTCATCGTGGATGATCCGTTGGCGGCCGGCCTTGATGGTGACGCCTTCCGTGACGGTATAACTCACCCAGCCCTGGTTGAGCTCGGTTTCCTGGGGATCGGCGACAACGGCGTAAGGGCGGCGGTTGCGGATGCTGTTGTAGCGGTCCAGACCCAATTCCCAATTACCTTCCATCTCCACATAACCCTGCAACCCTTTGAATTTGGGCGTCAGATAGCCCAGCCGCAGGCGCATGGTGGAAGCGTGGGCTTCTTCGGTTTTGCCTTCTGGATCCACATATTCGTAGCGGTAGCGGATGTCCGTCTTGATCTGGCCCCACTCTCCTTGCAAGGCGTCGGCAACCGGTTTCAGCAGGTCCTCCGCTTGGACGGAACCAAGACTCAAGGCTAAGGCAACGGCGGCTGGTATTTTTTTCATGCAGTACTCCATGTCATGCTAGAGGTTTTAAAGGTTTACGGCTGCGCACCAATTGGTAACCGGGCCGCAGCAGATAATAAACCGGTACCGAAAGCATATGAACCAGGCGAGTGAAAGGAAACACCAGAAACAAGGTTAATCCCAAGAATATGTGCAGTTTGAAAATAGAAGCGGCATCTGCCACGTAAGTCCAGGCCTGGGAATCGAAGGTAAAAATACCCAGCGCCCAAGCCATGAACTTGACCATTTCGCCGCCATCCAGGTGACCCAAGGAGACAGGGATGGTCAAAAGCCCCAGGGTCAGTTGCACGGTCAGGAGAATCAAAATGGCTAAATCCGCAAAGCTGGTGGTGGCACGGATACGGGAATCCGTCAGGCGGCGATGCAGCAAAATTACCGCGCCGGCCAGGGAAATGACACCGGCGATGCCGCCGACCACAATGGCCATGATCTGTTTGGTGCCCGCCTCGATGCCAATCCAGTGAAATACCTGAATCGGGGTGAGCATGCCTATTAAATGACCGAAAAATACAATCAGCACTCCGATATGGAAAAGAATCGAGCCTAGAATCAACTGCTTGCGCCGCAGTAATTGGCTGGAGCCGGCCCGCCAACTGTACGGGGCGCATTCATAGCGCAGAATGGAGCCGATGATGAGAACGCTCAGGGCAACATAGGGATAAACTCCCAGTAATAAATAATTAAACCATGTACTCATGATGCACCTTTGATTGTCGGTTTATTGAGGCGGTGACGGTCAATGACAATGGGTTGTTCGGCCAGACTTACCTGATGACACTCAGGGCCAAAGGTTACCGGCGCTTCTTCCCATTGTTGGTCAAGCATCTCGGGGGCCGCATCAGGCAGTTCCCGCAGGGCCGACACGGCTTCGGGACTGACTTCGGCTTGTGATAGAGTCAATAGTGCGGAAATCACTGCCGCATAGTGACTTTCACGTTCTTCCAATCGTTGCTGTAGCGCCGCCAGGATGTGTGCGGTTTCCCCCAGTAATGATCGGGCTTCGGGCAGTGGTAACGTAGCGAGGAACTCCAGAAACAAGGGTAGATAGTCCGGTAGCTCGCTGGTATCGATTTCCAGCCCATGTTTTTGATAAAGCTGGAGTAGATCCACCATCGCCTGCCCACGGTCACGGCTGTCGCCGTGGACGTGTTCAAAAAGATATAACGACAAACGCGGCGTGCGGTCGAATAAATCCACATAGCGGGCCTGGAGTGTCAGAAGATCGTCCTCGGCCAATTGCCTAAGTAGCGGTCCCAGGCTTTCCTGAGCTACCAGTTCTTCGTTGGCAAGCACTTGGCGAATATCGCCGACGCTTTGTTGGAGTTCGGTGCTCGGATAGTGCAACAAGACCGATAAAGCCTGAAGGGTTTTCATTGGATTTTCCTCAATTCACTGCAGAGAAAATTCTTGCTCATAACTCTGCGTCCTCCGCGCCTCTGCGGTGAGTTTTCCCTGCCTCAAATAAGCCGCAACCGCCAAATGAGAAGCCACAGGCATTCTTGAGTTCATAGGCATCCTCCACCTGTTCCCGGTGGGTGGAGGGGATGACGAAGCGGTCTTCGTAGTTGGCGATGGCCATGACCTGATACATCTCCTCAATTTGAGCGACACTCAAGTCTACCTGCCGGGCAACGGCTTCGTTGGTAACGCCATCGACAGTTCGGCTACGCATGAAGGAACGCAGCGCCAGCATCCGCTCCAAAGCCTGAACGATGGGTGCCTCTTTGCCGGCGGTGAGCAGGTTGGCCAGGTATTGCACCGGGATACGCAGATCTTCCACCTTGGGAATTTCGCCATCGGCGCCAATCAAACCCAGTCCCTTGGCAGTGCCTTGCACCGGGGATAGCGGTGGCACATACCAGACCATGGGGAGGGTGCGGTATTCGGGATGAAGTGGAAAGGCCACTTTCCATTCCATAGCCATTTTATAGACCGGCGAGTTTTGCGCCGCGGCTAGCCATTTTTCCGGGATGCCTTGTTCGCGGGCGGCGGCAATGACTTCCGGATCATTGGGATCGAGGAAGACATCGAGCTGGGCCTGATACAGATCCTGTTCGTCCGCCACGGAAGCGGCTTCATCGATGCGGTCCGCGTCGTACAGCAGCACGCCCAGGTAGCGGATGCGGCCGACGCAGGTTTCAGAACAAATGGTCGGCTCGCCCGCCTCGATGCGTGGAAAACAAAACACGCATTTTTCCGACTTGCCGCTCTTCCAGTTGAAATAGATTTTCTTGTAGGGGCAACCGGAGATACACAGGCGCCAGCCACGGCAGCGGTCCTGATCGATGAGGACGATGCCGTCTTCCTCGCGCTTGTAGATGGCCCCTGACGGACACGAAGCCACGCAAGTTGGGTTGAGACAGTGTTCGCACAGGCGCGGCAGATACATCATAAAGGTGTTTTCATAAGCCGCCAGGATACCCTTTTCCACCCCCTCGAAATTCGCATCTTGACTGCGCTGTTCGAAAGCGCCTCCGGCATCGTCCTCCCAGTTGGGGCCCCATTCGATTTTCTCCATTTTCTCGCCGGTGATTTTCGACACCGGCCGGGCGGTGGGGTGTGCCTTGACATTCTTGGCTTTTTGCAAATGCTCGTAATCGTAGTCGAAAGGTTCATAATAATCGTCGATTTCAGGCATATGGGGATTGGCGAAGATCTTGGCCAGCAAATGACCCTTGCCCCCCTGCAGCGGCTTAAGCTTGCCCTTCTTTAGATCCCAGCCGCCTTTCCAGCGCCGCTGATTTTCCCAATCTTTCGGATAGCCGACCCCGGGCTTGCTCTCTACGTTGTTGAACCAGGCATATTCCATGCCCTCGCGGCTGGTCCACACATTCTTGCAGGTGACGGAACAGGTGTGGCAGCCGATACATTTGTCGAGGTTCAGGACCATGCCGATCTGGGCTCTGATGCGCATTGTTTATTCCTCCATCCAGTCGGCTTCGGTCTTGCGGACGATGACGAACTCATCGCGATTGGAACCGACCGTGCCATAGTAGTTGAATCCATAGGACAGCTGGGCGTAGCCGCCAATCATGTGGGTGGGCTTGACCACCGCGCGGGTGACCGAGTTATGGATGCCGCCACGAAAACCGGTGACTTTCGAGCCCGGCGTGTTAATGATCTTCTCCTGAGCGTGATACATATATAAAGTACCCGGCCTGATCCGTTGAGACACCACCGCCCGCGCCACCAGCGCGCCGTTGGCATTAAATACCTCGACCCAGTCATTGTCGGCAATGCCGCCCTTCTCGGCATCTTGCTCGTTGAGCCAGACAATGGGCCCGCCGCGAGCCAGGGTGAGCATGATGAGATTGTCGGTGTAGGTGGAGTGAATGCCCCATTTCTGGTGCGGGGTGATGAAGTTGAGCACCAGATGCCCGTCCTTGCCGCGCGCTTCCAGCATGGGCTGAATCGTCTTGGTGTCAATGGGCGGCTTGTAGACGCACAGCGCCTCGCCGAAGGCCCGCATCCACAGGTGATCCTGATAGAGCTGCTGGCGGCCCGACAGGGTGCGCCAGGGAATCAGCTCGTGGACGTTGGTATAGCCGGCGTTGTAGCAGACTTCCTCCGAATCGATGCCCGACCACACCGGAGAGGTGATGATCTTGCGCGGCTGGGCCACCAGATCCCGGAAGCGTATCTTTTCCTCCTCCCGCGGCCTGGCCAGATGGGTGTGGTCGCGGCCGGTGACTTGCGACAGCTTGGACCAGGCCTTCACCGCCACGTGTCCATTAGTCTCCGGCGCCAAGGTCAGAATCATCTCGGCGGCGTCGATGTCGGAATCTATTTTTGGCCGCCCTTCGCCGTCGGCGCCGTTAAGCTGGCGCAGGAATTCGATTTCTTCCTGGGTCTCCCAAGCGATGCCCTTGCAGGCATTACCCGCTTTTTCCATCAAGGGGCCAATGGCAGTAAAGCGCTGGTAGACGCTGGGATAGTCCCGTTCCACTACCACAACGCCGGGCATGGTTTTACCAGGGATGGGGTCACATTCACCTTGCTTCCAGTCCCTCACCTCCGCCTGGGCCAATTCTCCCGGACTGTCGTGCAGTTGGGGTACCAGCACCACATCTTTTTCCACACCCAGCCCTGCTTCCGGCGCCAGTTCGGAAAACTTTTTCGCCAACCCCTTATAAATCTCCCAGTCGCTGCGCGATTCGAACACCGGATCCACCGCCGCGGTCAGTGGATGGATAAAGGGATGCATGTCGGAGGTGTTGAGGTCGTGCTTCTCGTACCAACTGGCGGTGGGTAGGACGATATCGGAATAGACGCAGGTGGTGGACATGCGGAAGTCCAGAGTTACCAAAAGATCCAGCTTGCCTGCCGGGGCCTGGTCGTGCCAGACCACTTCCTTGGGCTTTTTGGCGGTGACCATCTCGTCGCGCATGCCACCCAGTTCCTCACCCTTGACCCCGTGGTGGGTACCGAGCAGATGACGGAGAAAATACTCGTGGCCTTTGCTCGATGAGCCCAGCAGGTTGGAGCGCCACACGAATAAGTTACGGGGCCAGTTGTCAGGGTGGTCGGGATCTTCCCAGGCCAGCTTCAATTCATTGGCTTTCAGCTTGCCAGCGACAAATTCCCCGGCTGCCTGGCCGCTTTCAGCAGCGGCCGCTCCCACTTCCAATGGATTAGCCTGTAATTGCGGCGCCGAAGGTAGCCAGCCCATGCGTACCGCCTTGAGGTTGTAGTCCACCAGGGCCAGATCCTGCCAATCACCCTTGGGAGCGGTGGGCGAGAGGATTTCGGAAGCAGCCAGGGTTTCGTAGCGCCACTGGTTGGTGTGCAGATACCAGAAGCTGGTGCTATTCTGGTGCCGGGGCGGGCGGCCCCAGTCGAGGGCGAAGGCCAAGGGCAGCCAACCCGGCTGGGGACGCAGCTTTTCTTGCCCCACGTAATGAGACCAGCCACCACCTTCCTGACCGATGCAGCCGCACAGCACCAGCAGGTTGATGATGGCGCGGTAGTGCATGTCCATGTGGTACCAGTGATTGATCCCGGCCCCCAGGATCACCATGGACTTGCCGTGGGTCTTCTCGGCGTTGGCGGCAAAGGCGCGGGCGACGGCGATGATGCGGTCGCGCGGCACCCCGGTAATTTTTTCCGCCCAAGCCGGGGTATAAGGTTCCAGGTCATCATAAGATTGGGCGACATGTTCACCGCCCAAACCTTGATCGAGCCCGTGATTGGCCACCATCAAATCAAATACCGTGGCCACCAGGGCTTCCTCGCCATCCTTGAGGAGGACCCTCTTCACTGGCACCTTGTGGTGGAGGATCGCCCCCCCCCCATCCCCCCCCCCGCCGGGGGGAGGGTTAGGGAGAGGGGGACCGAAATAAGGCAAGGCCACTTCAACCACATCATCGTGTTGTCTAAGGCTGCTCAGGCGAAGCTTGGCCGGATTGCCAGCGCTATCCTTTTCTTCCAGATTCCACTTGCCGTTCTCCCCCCAGCGGAAACCAATGGCGCCGCGGGGGACGATGATCTCACCGCTACCGTCGTCGATGGCGACGGTTTTCCACTCGGGATTGTTTTCCTCTCCCAGATTACCGTCGAAGTCACTGCAGCGCAGTTGCCTGTCCGGCACCAACTGACCGTCTTGCTCTACCAGCTTGACCAACATGGGCAGGTCGGTGTACTGGCGGGCATAGCCTTGGAAATATTCAGCCTGGCGGTCGAGATAGAATTCCTTGAAAATCACATGGGCCATTGCCAGCCCCAAAGCGGCGTCGGTGCCTTGTTTGGGATTGAGCCAGACATCGGCAAACTTGGCCGCTTCGTTATAGTCTGGGCTGACCACCGCCACCTGGGTGCCACGATAACGGGCCTCGGTCATGAAATGGGCGTCCGGGGTGCGGGTCTGGGGCACGTTGGAACCCCACATCATCAGGAACGAAGCGTTATACCAGTCAGCGCTTTCCGGTACGTCGGTCTGTTCCCCCCAGGTTTGGGGAGAGGCTGGCGGCAGATCACAGTACCAGTCATAAAACGACAGACAGACACCGCCCAGCAGAGACAGATAACGGGTACCGGCGGCGTAGGAAACCATCGACATCGCCGGAATCGGCGAGAAACCGGCAACACGGTCGGGACCGTATTTCTTCACCGTGTAGGCGTTGGCGGCGGCAATGAGTTCGTTGACCTCTTCCCAACCGGCACGGACGAACCCCCCATGGCCACGCTTGGAAGTATAAGAACTGCGCTTGCCAGAATCCTCGACAATGCTGGCCCAGGCTTCCACCGGGTTCTTGTCCTTTCTCGCCGTCTGCCACAGCTCCAGCAGTTGGGCCCGGATCAGCGGATATTTGACCCGCTGGGCCGAGTACAGATACCAACTGTAACTGGCGCCCCGGGGACAGCCGCGGGGTTCGTGATTGGGCAGTTCAGGGCGGGTTCGGGGATAGTCGGTCTGCTGGGTTTCCCAGGTGACGATGCCGCCCTTGACGTAAATCTTCCACGAACACGAGCCGGTACAGTTGACCCCGTGGGTGGAACGAACGATTTTATCGTGGGCCCAACGCTTGCGGTAACCCTCTTCCCAGTCTCGGGACTCGTCGGTGGTGACGCCGTGGCCGTGGGCGAAGGATTCGAATCGGCCTTTTTTGGCCTTGACAAAAAAATTGAGGCGGTCAAGCAGTCGGCTCATGGTTGTTCTCCTGATTTAATAGGTTTCACCGCGGAGACGCGGAGGGCGCAGAGTATGAAAACCATTCTCTGTGCCCCCTGTGGTGCCTGTGAAAGCATGCATGTGGTCAAGGATACATCTGAGGCTGGTCGCCCTTGGGTTCCAGCTTCATATGGTGCAATTCCGCCATCTCCGGCAGTTCTGGCAGTTTCTTCAGTTCTTCCTTCATAGCCGCCATTTCCATGCGGCGGATGGCCAGGTGCATCCAGATCAGGGAAATCGACACGATCGTGAACATAAGCATGAAGCAACTGGTCCAAACGTTGATCAGGTCGTTCATCACCCCGAAGCAAATGGGCAGGACGAAACCGCCGAGGCCGCCGATCATCCCCACCAGACCGCCGACGGCGCCTACGTGGCCAGGATAATAGACTGGGATATGCTTGTAGACAGCGGCGGTCCCCAGGGTCATGAACAGCCCCAGCGCCATGGTCATCAAGGTGAACAGCCACAAGGGCATGGCGATGGTGAAACGGATCGGCCCCTCGACGCCATGGACGATATAATCGGTGGCCGGGTAGGAGAGGAAGAAGGTGCAGGCCACGCTGCCGATGAAGCAGATATACATGACCCGGCGCGCGCCCCATTTGTCAGACAACCAACCGCCGACAGCGCGCAGCAGGCTGGTGAAAGAATAGGCCGAGGCCAGCATACCGGCGGTCTTCAGATCCAACCCATAAACACCAACATAATACCTGGGTAGCCAGAGGGACAAGGCGACAAATCCCCCAAAGACAAAAAAATAATAGAGAGAAAAACGCCAAACTTGGAGTTTTTTCAAAGGCTCTAGCTGCAGAAAGGCGGAAGCGGCTTTCTCGCCCCGCTTTTTACGCTCGGCAGTCACCGGATCGTCTTCGGTCAACAGCCAAAACAGAACCGCGGTGGCCAATAGCATCAAGGCATATACCCGCGCTGTATTCTCCCAGCCCATGGCCAGCACCAAAAAAGGCGCAAAGAAGTTGGTGCAAGCCGCCCCCACATTACCAATGCCGAAAATCCCCAGGGCGGTGCCTTGCCGTTCACGCTCGAACCAGCGCGACACGTAAGCGACCCCGACGGCAAAAGAGCCTCCGGCAAAGCCGGTGCCCAGAGCGGCCAGCAGAAACATCCAATAGTTTTCCACCGAAGCCAGGAGCCACACCGCCACGGAAGTGCCCAGCATGAGCAAGGTATAAACGATCCGTCCCCCGTACTGGTCGGCCCAGATCCCCAGGAAGATACGGCTCAGGGAACCGGTCAACACCGGCGTGGCGATCAACAATCCGAACTGGCTGTCGCTTAACCCCAGTTTTTCCTTGATCGGCAGGCCGATAATGGAAAAGATGGTCCAGACGGCGAAACACACCGCAAAAGCGAAGGTGTTTATTCCGAGAATGCGAAACTGTTTTTTGCGGACATCAGAATCCATCTTTTGCATGGCGCTTCCCCCTTCTCCCAGAAGTTTAATGAGTAAATTCAATGTGGCTTTGTGTTCTATTCTATGAATAGATGGCCTCTCTAATTTGATCTAAATCAAATATTGTTTTGATAACCAATGAAATGAATTGTCAATTTGGAATAAACAATATTACCATTACGAGTTTATGGTTTTTGGTTGTAAATGGTCGGTATTCCGAACTTATTTTCCAGCCTGTGGTCTTTAAAACATGAACGCCATGTTCCAAGGCCGCCTAAGCCGTGGGGACCAAAGGCGGCTGACCACACTGCTCCAAACGCTGGAAGCCGAGGCTGACCATTTCCTCGGTTATCCCTGTAATCGCGCCTTCGATTATACAGAGCTTTTTCCCTTTTTAGCCTACACCATCAATAATGTGGGCGATCCTAACGTTAAAAGTCTTTACCGGCTTAATACCCACGAATTCGAACGGGAAGTGGTCGATTTTTTTGCCGGACAGATCCATGCCCCGGAAGAAATTTGGGGTTATGTCACCAACGGCGGCACCGAAGGCAATCTGTACGGCCTTTACCTGGGGCGGGAGATCCTTCCCCAGGGTATCGTCTATTATTCCGAAGACACCCACTACAGCGTTGCCAAAATCCTGCGTATCCTGCGGGCCCGCAGTATTATGATCAAAAGCCGCCCGGATGGGGAAATCGATTACGAAGATCTGGCCGAGACCCTCAAAATCCACCGGGACGTGCCACCGATTTTGCTGGTCAATATCGGCACCACCATGAAAGGGGCGATTGATAATCTGGACAGGATTCACGCCATCCTTAAAAACCTCGCCATTCACGACTTTTATATCCACGCCGACGCCGCCTTGAGCGGCATGATTCTGCCTTTCGTTGATGATCCCCAACCGTTTGATTTCCGCCACGGCATCGACAGCATCGCCATCAGCGGCCATAAAATGATCGGATCCCCTTTGCCCTGCGGGGTGGTGCTGGCGAAAAAATCCCACGTGCGCCAGATCGCCCGCTCGGTGGAATATGTGGGCACCTTGGATACCACTATCTCGGGTTCGCGCAACGGCATTACGCCATTGTTTTTATGGTATGCGATCCGCAGCCGGGGGGTAGAAGGGTTTCGCGGGGCGGTGGAATCCTCCCTGCAAATGGCCCAATATGCCGTGGACCAGTTCCGGCAGGCAGGCATCGATGCCTGGCGGCACCGCAATTCGCTGACCGTGGTTTTTCCCCGCCAGGCGGAAGAAACCTTGAAGCGCTGGCAAATCGCGGTCCATGACGACATCGCCCACATTATCACCATGCCCCACGTGGAGAAGTGGCAAATCGACGCATTGCTTCAGGAGATGCTGGATGAAACAGATAACCATCGTCGCCCGCAACCGGGCCGGTCTGCTGGCTGAAATTACGGAAAAGCTGGCCAAAGCCCAGGTCAACATCGAAACCTTGGACGTGGAATCCCTCGACACCCAGGGCATCATGGTATTGACCGTCGATCGCTACGACGCCGCCCTCGAAGCCCTGCGGGAAATGCCGGACATTCAAGCTTATACCGAAGATGTCCTGGTGGTGCGTTTGCGCGACGAACCAGGCGCCCTGGCCCGCTTGTCCAGGCGCTTGAGCGACGCTGGTATCGCCATTAAAAGCCTCCGTATCATCAAACACCTGGATGGGTACAGTCTGGTGGCGGTCTGTACCGACCGCCAAGCAGAGGCGGCTGAATTGCTGGCTTTATATAGGTTATAGGGTGACTTGATGGCCGTCATCGCCGAATTGCCGCCACCCTCGCTGGAAAGAGCCAGGATTCAGGCTGCTTGGTTGATGGATGAATCCCAATGTATCGAAACCCTGCTGCCTCAAGCAGAAGTGCCACCGCCTTTGCGTCAGCAGGTCACAGAGCGGGCTGCCGATCTGGTGCGGCGGGTGCGATCGAGCAGAGCGTTCCACAGTGGTCTGGATGCCTTCCTCCATGAATATGACTTGTCCAGCGAGGAAGGCGTTGTGCTCATGTGCCTGGCGGAAGCCTTGTTGCGCATCCCCGACTCCGCCACCGCTGATCGGCTGATCCGTGACAAACTCAGCCAAGGCCATTGGGACCGGCATTTGGGTCACAGCCATTCCCTATGGGTGAATGCCTCCTCCTGGGGATTGATGTTGACCGGCAAGCTGGTGCGTTTGGAAAGCGATGAACACGCAAGCAGATTGCTCCGGGGGTTGGCGAAACGGGGGGAACCCTTGATCCGCGCGGCGATTTATCAGGCCATGCAGATCATGGGCGGCCAGTTCATTCTCGCATCCACCATCGAGGAAGGGTTGCAACACAGCCCCAGCGAATGGCGTTATTCCTACGACATGCTGGGCGAAGCCGCGGTGACGGCGAAGATGGCGGAGACATATTTGCAAAAATACAGCCATGCCATCACTGTGTTGGGCCGCAGCCACAAAAACATCGATGTTTTTGCCGCTCCGGGCATTTCTGTCAAGCTCTCCGCCCTCCATCCCCGCTATGAATACGCCCAGCGCCGCCGGATATTGGATGAAGTCACCCCCCAATTGCAATCCCTTGCCCGGCAAGCCAAAGCGGCGGGAATCGGCCTGACCCTGGATGCCGAGGAAGCCGACCGGCTGGAACTGATGCTCGATCTGTTCGAACAGGTGCTCGAATCTCCCGAGTTGAAAGATTGGGAAGGCTTTGGGTTAGCGCTGCAGGCTTATCAAAAACGCGCCGGTCCGGTGCTGGATTATCTCATCGCACTGTCTCGCCGCGTGGGGAAGCGCATCCCGGTACGGCTGGTCAAGGGCGCTTATTGGGATACGGAAATCAAGCACGCCCAGGAACAAGGGCTGAGCGGTTATCCGGTCTTCACCCGCAAGGTTAATACGGATGTTTCCTACCTTGCCTTGGCCAAACGCATCCTAGACCACGCCGATGCCATTTATCCCCAATTTGCCACCCACAATGCCCATACCGTTTCCTGGATTGTGGAAAATGCCGGCGATGCGGCGTTTGAACTTCAACGGCTGCACGGTATGGGAGAGGCTTTGTATCGTGCATTGAAAGCTCAAGGCGTCTCTATACCCTGCCGGGTGTACGCGCCCATCGGCGGTTATAAGGATCTGTTGCCCTATTTGGTTCGCCGGTTGCTGGAAAACGACGCCAACACCTCTTTCATTCACCGGCTGGTGGATGAAAATCTGCCGGTGGCGCAATTGGTGGCCGATCCCGTGGCAAAGATACGGGAGCTGGAAAGGATCCCCCATCCCAAGATTCCACTGCCCCGTAACCTGTATCTCCCCCAGCGCCGCAACGCCCAGGGGCTCAATTTGGCCGATCCCGCCACCATTGCGGAGCTGGACCAGGCCATTGCCGCTGCCTCGGCCAAACCCAGGCAAGCCGCGCCTGTGATTGGCGGTGAAGCCAAAACAGGTCAACATAAGCCCGTGCTTAGTCCCATAGACCGGCAAATCGTTGGACAAGTCACAGAAGCGTGTACAGAAGATATCGAACAAGCATTCGTTCTAGCTGAACAAGCGGCGGAAGCCTGGAATCGAACCCCCGCTCAGGCGCGGGCGGAGATATTGGAGCGGGCCGGTGAATTACTGCAAAGCCACTACACCGAATTGATGGACCTGTGCATCCGCGAAGCGGGCAAATGCTTGCCCGACAGCGTGGCGGAAGTGAGGGAAGCAGTGGATTACTGTTATTACCATGCCTCCGAAGCCCGCCGCTTGTTTTCAAAGCCTATCCCGTTGCCCGGCCCCAGCGGCGAGATCAATCAAATGACACTCCATGGCCGGGGGCCTTTTGTCTGCATCAGCCCGTGGAATTTTCCTCTGGCCATCTTTACCGGCCAGATTACCGCCGCCTTGGCGGCAGGAAACCCAGTGCTTGCCAAACCCGCCGAGCAAACCCCACTCATTGCGGCATTGGCGGTGGAACTGCTGCATGAAGCCGGCGTTCCTCCCGATGTCTTACAACTGCTTCCTGGCGGACCAGAGGTGGGCGCCAGCCTTGTCAGCGACAACCGTGTGCGGGGCGTGGCTTTTACTGGCTCGACCGAAACCGCATGGGCCATTCAACAACGGCTGGCGGCCCGCCAAGCGCCCATCGCGGCATTGATTGCCGAAACCGGCGGATTGAACGCCATGATAGTGGACAGCTCCGCCCTCCCGGAACAAGTGGTAAAAGACGCCCTTGCCTCCGCTTTCAATAGTGCCGGGCAACGGTGTTCGGCTTTGCGGGTCCTGTTTCTGCAACGGGAAATCGCTGATACGGTGCTGGAGATGCTGGTGGGCGCCTTGAATGAATTGACGCTGGGGCATCCCGGGAAGTTGGCCACGGATATCGGCCCGGTCATCGACGCGGCAGCAAAAGAAAGACTACAATCCCATTGTCAGCGGATGGACCGGCAAGGCCGGTGCCTGGCGCGACTGAATGCCCCCGATACGCTATCGGGTGGGTTTTGGTTTGCTCCGGTGATCTACGAAATCAATGGACTGCATCAATTGTCCTGTGAAATCTTTGGACCGGTCCTGCACGTTATTCGTTACGGCGCGGATGAATTGGACCGAGTCATCGACGCCGTCAACGCCAGCGGCTACGGACTCACAATGGGGATTCACAGCCGCGTCGAAGAGACGATTCGATTCATTCAAAGCCGGGCCAAGGTGGGCAACATCTATGTCAACCGCAACATGATTGGCGCCATTGTGGGAGCGCAGCCGTTTGGCGGCGAAGGGTTGTCCGGCACCGGCCCCAAAGCGGGCGGCCCTCATTATCTACTGCGGTTTGCCACAGAACGGACGTTGACGGTCAATATCGCTGCGGTTGGCGGCAACCCGGATTTGTGGTCGCTGCATGAGGATTAAGAAAGCTTTGAACCATTCCCCCCGAGAGTCCAGGGGGGACGATAAAGAAACTCAAATGCGAATTAAGCACGAGTAATATGCAATAGGGTGAAAAGACTACAAAAGTGGCCGAAGGTGTGAGCCAATCACCGTGCTAATTGAGCCAACTTTGCTGCAAAAGCCGGAAATCCCGGTCCTGTCGTCATTCCCGCGAAAGTGGGAATCCACAAACACGCACGCCCGGAATGACGAGTGGGGGTAAACCTTTGTTGATGCGGGGATTATTCCTATTTTCGGGTATCTCTACATTGTCTTCCTATTTGGATAGGATCCCTGGAAAACGCAGGCAGTACGTGCTTAATTCACATTCAAAAAAAATGATTATGCGGCATCCAACGTACGCACAGACAACATCTCCCGGTCTGAAATAGGATGAACATCGTCTTTTTTCAATGTGACAAGTGCTTGCGTTTCTCCTGAACCGGTAACAAATTCAACTTCAATACCCTCTGGTTCATATATTTCAACCACGACGCCGACATCGCCAGCCTTTAGCCCGTTTTCAGGGATATCTTTGTTCAGCACTACAGTATCCAAAACTGATAACTTCATTTTTTTCCTCCCGGATATGACGTAATGAAACGGGGAAAATTTTCACCTTTCTTTACAATCCAAACAGTAATAAGATGGGCAAATTTCCCGGATGGAGATTTTAACTTTCCTGATACGATCAATTTAGTTCCATAATCGGTATTTTCCTGTTTTTCAATGTTTCCATTAAGAAGAATTTTTTCAATATCACCCATCAGCTTGCTCCATTCGTTTTGTGAATATCCAAGGCTATAGAAGAACTTCGCCTTGAATTTTCCAATTGGATGCACAGGAGATAATAAATAGTCACGAATCTTTTCTTCTGAAATAAAAGGAGCGTCACTACATGGAGATTTCACAATTTTCCATTATATCCTATGAAATACCAATTATTATTGCTTGGTGGCGAAACTATTATCGCCCAACTTAATAACTGATGTTACGCACGTTCATTCCGTATTATCCCCCCCTCCCCAACCCTCCCCCGCAAGCGGGGGAGGGGGCAAGGGTGGATTCCCTGACCCTGCCGGGCCTGCAAGGAAGGGAATATGGACTGTTTTCTAGCTTTCATCTATAACAGGGAGCGGCGGAAAACCAAGCGTTGACTCCCCTCTCCCTGTGGGAGAGGGGAGTCCGGGCAAGTGCGTAACATCAGTTAATAACAATTATGCTCTGTAATCATCAAAAATCCGCAGGGCTGATAACCGGCGGCAATCCAGGCTGGTTGAGCACATGGGTATAAATCATTGTGGTGGACACATCGGCATGGCCCAGCAATTCCTGCACCGTGCGGATATCGTAGCCCGCCTCCAGCAAGTGCGTGGCAAAGGAATGGCGCAGCACGTGGCTATTGATGCGTTTGTTAATACCGGACTTGCGGGCGGCCCGGCGAATGGCCTTTTGCAGCGTGCTTTCATGAATATGGTGGCGGCGGTATTGACCGGAACGGGGGTCGACGGATAACCGCGCCGAGACAAACACGTACTGCCATATCCACTCGCGGGAAGCGTTAGGATATTTTCGCGCCAGAGCATCGGGCAGGAAAACATGCACCGACCCTTCCTGCTGATCCACTTCAAATTGCCGCCGGCGTTGCTTTAAATGCTCTTCCAGAGATTGCCGGTAAGATTGTGGCAGGGGCACCATCCGGTCTTTACGGCCTTTGCCGTCACGAACGATAATCGAGCTGCGGCCAAAATCCACATCCTGGACCCGCAGCCGGACAACCTCCATCAACCGCATCCCGGTTCCATACATCAACCCGGCCATGAGCCGGTGAATGCCTTCCAGGTGACCCAGCAAACGATTGACCTCTTCCCTGCTAAGAACCACCGGCAACTTACGGCTTCGCTTGGCGGGTTGGAATCCATCCGCTAATTCAAGCTCCCGTTGCAGGATATGCTTGAAATAAAAATTCAACGCATTGAGCGCCTGCTTCTGGGTGCTGATCGACACATTCCGTTCAATCGCCAAATGAGACAGAAACGCCCCGGCATCCTCCGAGGTGACACTTTCCGGCGCTTTGCCGGCGAAAATCAAAAACCGCTTGAGCCAATCCCGATAGACCTCTTCAGTGCGGATGGAATAATGCATGGTGCGGATCATCCGCACCATTTTCACTAACATCGCCTCGCAATCAGGATCAAGATTATCAGCGCTTGCCCGATAACGCACCGAAACCTCCGGCGACAATTCCCGGGCCAGCGTGGCATGAATGGCCGGCAATGAATCCGTTCCTGCTTCCGCCCAAAAATCCCAATCAATCTCACGCGCGTGCCGGTTACCGATTAAATCCACCAGCAACAAACGCAGCGCATCCACCCTTTGCCTTACATGCCAATCCTTGAGGGAGGGGTCACTCGCCAGCTTTTGCAAATAATCACTGATCTCGTCCCTGGACAACCGCGACAACCGCCGCCCCGGAAACGCCGCAAGAAACCTCTCCACATGCCGCACGTACCAAGGCCAAAACTGCTCAGGCACCCTACGGCGCTGGAGCAAATCCAGATAACGCTGCCAATTGGAAGGATTGGAAGCGTCATTAGCGGTTGCAGAGAAATTTTTAACTGTGATAACTTTGCCCATGGAACCCATTATATCGATCTAGGCAGAATCCGCCTAGTTCTGATAGGGTGGATTCCGTCTAGTTAACTGTTGAACTAAACCGCTTCGCGGTAGCTTTTTCGCCATCTCCATAGATTTCCCATTCACTGACGGTTTGTCGGACAA
>LSNW01000003.1 GCA_001566965.1 Methylothermaceae bacteria B42
CAGCTGCGGGGGAGCCGACCTTGAAATACCACCCTGGCAAGTCTGGTGTTCTAACCCAGGGGAGTGAATCCTCCTCGGGGACAGCGTATGGTGGGTAGTTTGACTGGGGCGGTCTCCTCCTAAAGAGTAACGGAGGAGCACGAAGGTACCCTCAGCCTGGTCGGAAATCAGGCGGTGAGTGCAAGGGCACAAGGGTGCTTGACTGCGAGACCGACGGGTCGAGCAGGTGCGAAAGCAGGTCCTAGTGATCCGGTGGTTCTTCGTGGAAGGGCCATCGCTCAACGGATAAAAGGTACTCCGGGGATAACAGGCTGATACCACCCAAGAGTTCATATCGACGGTGGTGTTTGGCACCTCGATGTCGGCTCATCTCATCCTGGGGCTGAAGCCGGTCCCAAGGGTATGGCTGTTCGCCATTTAAAGAGGTACGCGAGCTGGGTTCAGAACGTCGTGAGACAGTTCGGTCCCTATCTGCTGTGGGCGTTGGAGACTTGAGGGGAGCTGCTCCTAGTACGAGAGGACCGGAGTGGACGTACCTCTGGTGTTCCGGTTGTCACGCCAGTGGCACTGCCGGGTAGCTATGTACGGACGGGATAACCGCTGAAAGCATCTAAGCGGGAAGCCTCCCCCGAGATGAGGTCTCCCAGGATCCTGCGAGATCCCTGAAGGGCCGTTCGAGACGAGGACGTTGATAGGCGGGGTGTGGAAGCGCGGCGACGTGTGAAGCTAACCCGTACTAATTGCCCGTGAGGCTTGACCCTATAACGCCAAAGGGGTTTATGGGATGAAGACAAGATTAAGTGTACAGTTTTACCAATTGACCAGTTTTGCCTGGTGGCCATAGAGCGCTGGAACCACCCGATCCCATCTCGAACTCGGCAGTGAAACAGCGCATCGCCGATGATAGTGGAGCCCGTCTCCGTGAAAGTAGGTCACCGCCAGGCACCCAATATAGCACCCCCATCAGAAATCCTGGTGGGGGTTTTTGTTTGGGGGTACCCCCCTGCGTCAGACTAGTTGTCGCCTCTATAAAACAGAGGAATTAAACGATGTCCCAACGTTATAGTGACGGAG
>LSNW01000004.1 GCA_001566965.1 Methylothermaceae bacteria B42
AGTAAGTTTCAAATTCCGGCGCAAAGGAATCCAGGCCGGCACTCCAGCCATAAACCCCTTCATACCACCGGACCCACATATAAAATACCGTGTACAGCAGAATCGCAAATGTTAACCACTTTTTGTCCAAAAGCGGCGCATCTTGCTCTGCCGCACCTACAGCTTGACTCGTTGCAGCCATTGAGTTACCTCCTTAACTTAGTTAACTCATTTGTTATCACTATCAGTAAAAGCGAAGATTCCTTCCTTCTCTTCGACACCTGCACAAAGCGCAGGCGACCTCCTTCCTTCGGTACCCGCCAGTCTAGCACCACGCGTCGGGTTGTCAAGAGTTCAGTATTGGGAAGTCTTGTTCAGCTAGGTAATTCATAAAAGCAGCAGAGAATGTGATTGCTTTGGTGGCTTTGCCTTCAAAACGATAGGAAGTTGGAGTTTGTGGTGATTCACAAAATCATCCCTGAATGCTGAGCCAATGACGATGCAATTTTTTTAAAGGGTTTCATTTATGCATCGCAGATACTTTATCTTTTCAATTTTCCGCTAGAGTAGAGAGTATTATTCAGGTTTTTTCGTGCCAACGAAGCGTTGGCTTCCATTAATCAACCTATATCTTATTTATGAAGAATAATCGTTCTGATGTCATAACCAAGCCGGTCCAAGTCACCCCAGAGGGGGCATTGGAGATTCTTTCCAAGAAAGAAGTCAGTCATCTTTTAGATAGCACGCATACTCAGCTATATGAAACCTTCCGAAAATGTGCGCTGGCAGTTCTCAATTGTGGTAGTTCTCTTGATAACTCCAAGGCTGTGTTTGAGCAGTTTAGAGACTTTGCTTTATCCATTCGGCAGCAGGAACGCGGTATCAAATTGGAACTTATCAATGCACCGGCCAGCGCCTTTGTTGATGGGCATATGATCAAGGGGATACGGGAACATTTATTCTCTGTGCTCAGGGATATTGTCTATACCCATCAACAAATTCTTGAGAGCGGCACCTTTGATCTCAGCCTGTCCAATGATATTACCGATGCTGTATTTCATATTTTGCGCAATGCAGCAGTACTCATTCCTCAACGCCCACCGGATCTGGTTGTTTGCTGGGGTGGTCATGCCATTAATCATCATGAATATGAATACACTAAGGAAGTAGGATATGAGCTTGGTTTGCGCGGCATGCATATTTGCACTGGTTGCGGGCCTGGTGCCATGAAAGGCCCTATGAAAGGCGCCACCATCGGTCATGCCAAGCAAAGGCTGTATGCCGGCAGATACCTGGGAATATCCGAGCCGGGCATCATTGCCGCAGAACCGCCAAACCCCATAGTCAATAGTTTGGTTATCATGCCTGATATTGAAAAAAGACTGGAAGCTTTTGTGAGGGTTGGCCATGGTATCGTTGTATTTCCTGGTGGTGTTGGAACCTTTGAGGAAATTTTATACATTCTCGGCATATTATTGCATCCAGCCAACAGTGACCTTCCCTTCCCGCTGGTTTTAACCGGCCCAAAGCAAAGCATGGGGTACTTTCACCAAATTGACGAGTTTCTCAAGGTTACGTTGGGCGCTGAAGTAACTCATCGATACAAAGTGGTGATAGGGGATGCCTATGAAACCGCATTAATAATGAAGCAAGGCATGGAGCAAGTACGCCAGCACCGTCAACGTACCCATGATGCATATTATTTCAACTGGCGTTTAGTTATTGACCCTGATTTTCAGCAGCCCTTCATCCCCACTCATGAGAATATGGCACAACTGAATTTAACCCCGGACCTTCCGCCTCACCAGTTGGCTGCCCAGCTCAGGCGGGCTTTTTCCGGTATTGTCGCTGCCAATGTCAAAGAGATGGGAATTAAAGAAGTAGAAAAATATGGTCCTTTTGAAATTCAGGGCGATGCCAAAATACTCCAACCGCTGCAAACGTTATTGAATGCTTTGGTACAACAAAAGCGAATGAAACTAGCTAATCATTACGAACCAACATATCGCTTGATTCCGACTTAAATTTTGTAATTGATTTGAGCACTGAGAGTTAATCAAGACTGCGAACAAGGCGGAAAAGCGATTTTTGGCGCATCTATAGCGGCGCGAAGGTGAATATGGGTGCTGCTAATGTAGCACAATGGCTTGATTTGTCCGCCAAATCTCTTGCAAAATTCAGCTCCGAGCTGAAACTTGACGTAATCTTTCGTTACACGCTGTCAAAGCTATATCTTGAATATAGTGATAAGGTTCATTGAATGAATCAGTTGATCCCCCTTTCCGAGAGTGCTCAGAATTTACAATGGCAGCGCGGGCCCCTGCCAGCTTCAGATTATCAGGCGTTGATTGAAGCGGTTCATTATCTGGAAAACCCTGGCTTGGCCGCGAGATTGTCTCACTACATAGGCATGCCTGTTGAAAAAGCGCTTGCCTCCCTTCCCGATAACTTAGTCAAACCGGTCACACAGATTACTCAAGACGCCCTAAATAAAGCCTTAAATGCTGCGTTGCTTACCTTACCCAAAGAAAGAAACCGTAAATCAACGCCTCGACTGATTCATAACCTTTTGGCGGGTACTAGCGGAGCGCTGGGGGGGAGCTTTGGAATTGCAAGTCTTGCCGTTGAGTTGCCGGTTTCTGCAACCCTCATGTTACGTGCTATTGCTGCTACTGCACATGAGCAGGGTGAGAATATTAACGAGCCTGATTCCAAGCTGGCTTGTTTGGAAGTTTTTGCTTTTGGCGGACCTGCTGACAAAGATGACAACAGCGAGATTGGTTATTATGCCGTGAGAGCATTTTTAGCTAAAACCATGGAGGAATCGGCGAAGCATCTCATGAAAAAAGGGTTGGCCAAAGAAGGAGCGCCCGCGTTAGTCCGCTTTATCAACGCAGTTTCTCAGCGTTTCAGTGTACAAGTATCGCAGAAATTCGCCCTACAAGCGCTCCCAGCAGTTGGCGCTTTCAGTGGCGCGACAGTCAATATTCTTTTCATGTCCCACTTTCAGGATATGGCTTACGCCCATTTTACCATCCGGCGGCTAGAGCGTGCTTATGGTAAAGAGCGGGTGCGAAGTTTGTATGAAGGGGTAACTGCACGTCAAGAAGAACTTTCTAACGGCAAAGCGTGATCGTCTAATAGATTTGGTCGAAACGAAAGGGTGATTTTGGCCAATAAATAAAAGACACTAGGAAATTCCACCGGTGCCTTTTTGTTTATATGGCGGAGAGGGAGGGATTCGAACCCTCGATGGGCTTTTAACCCATACTCCCTTAGCAGGGGAGCGCCTTCAGCCACTCGGCCACCTCTCCTTAAATTTAAAGTGTTACAATTTTTATTCCGATTGAGAATCTTCCTGGTCTTCCGATAAGTTAGATTCAGAAGGCGTTTCTGTTCCAGCTTGAGATTCGGCTTCTTTCTCGCGCTTAATACGCTCGTAGATCTCTTCGCGATGAACAGATACTTCTTTTGGCGCGTTCACGCCGATCCGAACTTGATTACCTTTGACACCTAATACGGTAACAGTGACATTGTCACCAATTACCAAAGTTTCCCCTACTCTCCGAGTTAATATAAGCATAAGATCATCCTGTCTGTTGCTACTGTGAAGGCCAGCATTCATGCCTTTGCGGTCTAGTTTGGCCTAACAGTTTGAAGTGCCGACCGATTATAGCACCTCAATTTTATTGAGCAAAGTACCTACTGTGCTTGAGAGCATACTTAACTACAAATTAAGTAGATAATGCATGATCCAGT
Organism: Methylothermaceae bacteria B42; assembly: GCA_001566965.1. Taxonomy (NCBI): domain Bacteria; kingdom Pseudomonadati; phylum Pseudomonadota; class Gammaproteobacteria; order Methylococcales; family Methylothermaceae; species Methylothermaceae bacteria B42. The sequence continues at coordinate 3,739 of LSNW01000004.1, forward strand.
TCAAAAGCTTCGTGCAAGGTTCTGACTGCCAATTCCAGGTATTTTTCATCCAATACCACGGAAATCTTGATTTCCGATGTTGAGATCATGCGGATATTGATGCCTTCATCAGCCAGGGCGCGGAACATTTTGCTGGCAATGCCGGCATGAGATCTCATCCCCACGCCGACAAGGGAGACTTTGACTATTTTGTCGTCACCCGTGACTTTCCGCGCGCTCAGGTCAGACTTCACTTGATTCAGAACTTCCATCGCTTTTGGATAATCATTGCGATGCACGGTAAAAGTAAAGTCGGTGGTGGCATCTTCGGCCACGTTTTGGACAATCATATCCACTTCAATATTGGCATCGGCAATCGGCCCCAGAATTTTGGCGGCGATGCCAGGGCGGTCGGGCACGCCTTCCACCGTTAACTTAGCTTCATCCCGGTTAAAAGCAATTCCCGAAATTAATGCTTGTTCCATAGCTTCATCCTCATAAGTAATTAGGGTGCCTTCGCCGTCATCAAAGGTTGAAAGCACCCGCAGCGGAACATTATATTTGCCGGCGAATTCCACCGCCCTGATTTGGAGCACCTTGGATCCCAGGCTGGCCATTTCCAACATTTCTTCGAAGGTGATCCGGTCTAGGCGCCGGGCCCGTGGTTCGACCCTGGGGTCTGTGGTATAGACGCCATCCACATCGGTATAAATCTGGCATTCATCGGCTTTTAACGCCGCTGCCAATGCAACCGCGGTCGTATCCGAGCCACCCCTGCCCAAGGTGGTGATATCCCCTTCTTCATTGACGCCCTGAAAGCCGGCAACGACAACGACTTTGCCTTGATCCAGGTCCTTGCGGATGCGGGTGGTATCAATATCCACAATCCTTGCCTTGGTATGAGCGGCATCCGTCAAAATGCGGGCTTGGGCGCCGGTGTAGGAACTGGCAGGACAGCCCTTTTCTTCCAGCGCCATGCAAAGGAGGGCAATAGTAACCTGTTCGCCGGTGGAAAGCAGGACATCCAATTCACGAGGATTTGGGTGGTCCTGGACTTGCCGCGCCAAACCGAGCAAGCGATCCGTTTCCCCACTCATGGCGGAAACGACAACGACAATATCTTCCCCCCTTTGTTTTGCCTGAAGGATTTTATCGGCGACGTATTGAATTCTATCGACGGTTCCTACCGAAGTACCGCCGTATTTTTGTACAAATAATGGCATTGATAGTTTAATTGATATTGTCCGCGGTTAATGTCTTCAAACTTTCTCTTTGACCCAACCGGATACCGATTCCAGCGCTTGCTTGAGATTTTCGGGCTGGGTGCCGCCTGCTTGGGCAAAATCCGGCCGCCCGCCGCCACGGCCACCGATTTGCTGAGCGACGAAATTGACCAGTTCGCCAGCTTTGAAACGATCCGTCAAATTCTGGGTGACGCCAGCAACCAGCGTGACTTTTCCATTATTGACCGTGGCCAATACGATTACCGCTTTACCCATCTTGTTTTTTAGTTGGTCCAAGGTGGTTCGCAAAACTTTGGGATCACCATCCTCGAGCTTGGTTGCCAAAACTTTGATGCCATCGATTTCCACCGCCTGGGAGGTAAGATCGCCGCCTGCCTGGGAAGCGAGTTTGGATTTTAGTCGCTGTAGTTCTTTATCCAGTTGACGGTTCTGTTCCAGGAGCCTGACAGCTTTATCTTCCAGATTTTCCGGTTTGCATTTGAATATTTCCGCCAAAGCGGTAACCTGCCGGTCTGCAGTCTGCGCCCAGCGAACAGCCTGCTCGCCGGTAACGGCCTCAATTCTTCGGACCCCTGCGGCAATCCCCGTTTCTCCGGTTATTTTGAAAAAGCCGATATCCCCGGTACGTTGAACGTGAGTGCCCCCGCAAAGTTCTACGGAAAAATCCCCCATCGCCAGTACCCTTACCCGGTCGCCATACTTCTCCCCAAAGAGGGCCACGGCACCGGCGGCTAATGCTTCATCTCTCGCCATTTCCTGGGCAGAGACTTCCAGGTTACGGCGGATTTGCGCGTTGACCAGCCGTTCTATTTCCTCGATCTGATCCCGGGTGAGAGGCTCGAAGTGGGAGAAGTCAAAACGCAGGCGCTGCCAATCCACCAGCGAACCTTTCTGTTGGACATGGTCGCCGAGTAATTTGCGCAGCGCCGCATGCAGCAAGTGGGTGGCAGAGTGATTAAGGGCGGTGGCATTGCGTAGTTCTTCATCCACCTCGGCGGTGCATTCATCGCCGCGCTGCAATGTACCCTGCACGACTTTGCCCATGTGCAAAATAGCGTCGCCTTGTTTTTGGGTATCCTCAACCCGCATCAACCCAGATGTTGTTCGAATAACGCCCCGGTCACCCACTTGGCCACCGCTTTCGGCGTAAAATGGGGTTTTATCTAAAATGATGACCCCAGACTCTCCTGCTTCCAGCGCATTTACTTCTTCCCCTTCCTTGAACAAGGTGAGTATTTTTGCTTTTGTCTGTAGCTGGTCATAGCCAACAAACTGGGTTTTGGCGTGAATGGGGACAACTTTGTGGTAATCGGAACTGAATCCACTGGCGGCCCGGGCCCGCTCTCTTTGCCGGGCCATCGCCTGTTCGAATCCTTCCAAATCAAGTTCCAGACCATGTTCCAGGGCAAAATCCCGGGTCAGATCCACGGGAAAGCCATAAGTATCATAAAGCTGGAAAATCAGCTCCCCCGGGATTCGCTTGCCTTGAAGGAGTTTTAGGCTCTCTTCCAGCAGCGCCAGCCCTTGCTCCAGCGTTTCAGCAAAACGCTGCTCTTCCTTGATCAGAATCTGCTCGATTCTTGATTGGCTGTCAATAAGTTCGGGATAGGCGTCCCCCATCACTTCGCAAAGAGGCGCCACCAATTTGTGAAAGAAGCTATCGCGGATACCCAATTGATAGCCATGGCGAATGGCGCGGCGGATAATTCTTCTCAGCACATAACCCCGACCTTCGTTGGAAGGCAGCACGCCATCGGCAATCAAAAAAGCGGCGGCGCGAATATGGTCGGAAATCACCCGGAGTGAGTTATTGTCGAGATCTTCTATTTGAGCCAGTTTGGCCGCAGCCCGGATAAGGTGCTGAAAAACATCAATCTCGTAATTGCTGTGGACGCCTTGCATGACGGCGGCAATCCGCTCCAGACCCATCCCGGTATCTACCGAGGGCTTTGGCAGGGGTGACAATGTTCCATCTGGCGCCCGGTCGTATTGCATGAAGACCAAGTTCCAGATTTCCACATAACGGTCCCCATCCGCTTCAGGTGTTCCCGGCGGCCCACCTGGAATTCCGGGACCGTGATCGTAAAATATTTCGGTGCATGGCCCACAGGGGCCGGTGTCGCCCATGGACCAAAAGTTGTCTTTGGCGCCGATGCGGGCAAAGCGCTCAGGGGAGACTTTTATTTCCTTCAGCCAAATGTCTTCGGCTTCTTGATCCTCTTCGAAAACCGTTACCCACAATTTCTCTTGGGGGATAGCGAGATTTTCCGTCAAAAACTCCCAGGCGTAATGGATGGCCTCGCGCTTAAAGTAATCGCCGAAGCTGAAATTCCCCAGCATCTCAAAGAAGGTATGATGGCGGGCCGTATAGCCCACGTTTTCAAGGTCATTATGCTTGCCGCCGGCGCGCAGGCATTTCTGGGCCGAGGCAGCGCGGGTATAGGGGCGGGTTTCGCGCCCCAAAAACACATCCTTGAAGGGCACCATGCCCGCATTGGTGAACAGCAGAGTGGGGTCATTGGCTGGAACGAGCGAACTGGAAGGCACTACGGTATGACCGTGTTGGCGAAAGTAATCCAGGAATAAAGTGCGGATTTCCGCAGTGCTTAGTTTTTTCATCAATCATCCAATAGGCGATGAATTTGTTCGTATGCAAAGCCACGTTGTTGTAAAAACCGCCACCGCTTTGCCCGCTCCGTGGGATTGGTTATGGGCTTATTAGCATATTTTTGGCGGTAAATTCGTTCCAATGCTTGCTCCCAATCAATGCCGCTACGGCTCAAGGTAGCGTCAATCAACTCGGGCGCCAGCCCTTTTTGCTGTAATTCATATCGAATTCGTACCGGTCCATGACCCCGCTGCCAGCGGGCTCGGACATAATTTTCCGCAAAACGTTGATCACTTTGCCAGCCTTGCTTTTGCAATTCGGCAATGACTTCAGCCACTGAAGTCTGCGGGAATCCCTTAGAAGTCAGTTTCCATGCCAATTCCTCGGCACCGTGCTCGCGCCGGGCCAGGAGCTTAAGGCAAATCTGTTTTATTTTAGCGTGTTCATCCTGTCCGGTCAGTCTTTCTTCTCCGCAGTGACGGCTACTTCATCCTCTCCAGGCTCGGGTTGCTTTGTACCAAAAGCTTTGGCCCGGATCTGTTCCTCCAGCTTTTCCGCCAGTTCCGGGTGTTCTTTCAAGTATTGCCGGGCATTATCCTTGCCTTGGCCGATGCGCTCCTTGCCAATACTGTACCAAGCCCCGGCTTTTTGCACGAAACCATAGTCAACGCCAAGGTCAATCAGCTCTCCGAGCTTGGAGATTCCCTCGCCGTAAAGGATTTCGAAATTGGCGGTTTTAAACGGGGGGGCGACTTTGTTCTTGACCACTTTCACTTTGGTTTCGTTGCCGAGCACTTCTTCGCCCTTTTTAATGGCACCGGTACGGCGGATATCCAGACGCACGGAAGCGTAAAATTTGAGCGCGTTACCGCCGGTGGTGGTTTCCGGGTTGCCAAACATGACGCCAATTTTCATGCGGATCTGATTGATAAAGATCACCAGAGCATTGGAGCGCTTGATGTTGGCGGTCAGTTTACGCAGCGCCTGGGACATGAGCCGGGCTTGGAGGCCAACGTGGGCATCGCCCATTTCCCCTTCGATCTCAGCTTTTGGCGTCAAAGCCGCTACGGAGTCCACCACGATAATATCAACGGCGCCAGAACGTACCAGCATATCGACAATTTCAAGTGCCTGTTCACCGGTGTCTGGCTGGGAGACCAGCAGGTCGTCGAGATTGACCCCAAGTTTTTGCGCATATACCGGGTCGAGCGCGTGCTCGGCATCGACGAATGCAGCGACGCCACCTTTTTTTTGTCCCTGCGCAATAGCGGACAGGGCCAGCGTGGTTTTGCCGGATGATTCCGGACCATAGATTTCCACCACGCGTCCCTTGGGCAGTCCGCCGATACCCAGGGCAATATCCAAGGCCAAAGAGCCGGTGGAAACCGCTTCGATATCACGCACAGGGCCTGTGTCTCCCATGCGCATTACCGCGCCTTTACCGTATTGTTTCTCGATCTGTAGAAGCGCCGCGCCAAGCGCTTTGCGTTTGTTTTCGTCTAGCATGATTCCTGCCTGATTCAAAATTTCTATATTATCTCATACCGCCAACATGGCCGGTAGCGTTGCGATTACTGTCTTAACATATTAAATTGGAAATGGGCGGGATATGGGATTTGCTTTACTGTGCGGTTTCGGGCCAACGCCCCAAAATCCGATAGCGGGATCCTTCCCGGTTCAGTTCCGAAGCCACTAACACAAAATCATGAATGGGCCAGTGAATGGGTTCAACGGGCCGCCCAACGACTCTTTTTCTAACTTTTCTGGCCAGGGTTAAATGGGGACGGAAGGGCCGTTTTTCGGTTTTGATACCCATCTTCCGCAACTCTCTTTTCATTGCTTCCACCAGGTTGTCCAGCGCCGGTGGCGTTTGGGTGGCCACGAGACATAAGACGGCGGGGCGTACCCAATGTTCCATCTGATCCAAAACCAATTCGCAAGGTTCGAAAGGGGCTTTTTCCGCCAGAGACTTGAGGGCGGGAATTTGATCTTCGGGAATCTCGCCTAAAAACAGTAAAGTAACGTGATACTTTTCTGGGTTGACGGGCTTACCCTCATTCACTCCCAGGGTTTTCCGGGTATGATTCAGCGCCTTTAAAACTTCTGGATCCGGCCAAAGGGCGAAAAACAGGCGGGATTTTTTCGGCTCAGTTTTTTCTGCCGCCATCCAGAACGCCTTGTAACGCACATTCTACCGCTTGCCTGCGGATGCATTCCCGGTCCCCTTGAAAATGCGCCAAATAGGTTCGAGCTTTTTTTCCTCGTTGCTGCCACGAAAACCATACCGTACCTACGGGTTTATCAGCTGAACCGCCGGTAGGACCTGCGATCCCGCTGACCGCCAGAGCCCAATGGGCATGGCTATGAGAAAGTGCGCCTGTGGTCATTTCGGCTACGGTTTGCTGGCTGACGGCGCCGTGTTGATCCAATGTTTCGCGGCACACGCCCAGCATCTCCATTTTGGCGATATTACTGTAGGTGACAAATCCACGCTCAAACCATTCCGAGCTTCCTGGGACATCGGTTAAGCATTTCGCTACCCAACCTCCAGTGCAAGATTCGGCGGTCACTAATATCCATCCCTTGGATTTCAGTAATGAGCCTACTTTACAAGCTAGGTCATAAAGTCTTGGGTCCATAGGGAGTTGCATTTTTACATCTTGGTGGCGGTGGGTGCTTTGGGTTCCTGAGTGCGGCGGTCAGGCAAATATTCCACTGTCGGCATCCGGCGCACCGGTTGGGGATAGAGGGCCATCAGTTGCAGGAAGGCTTCTGGCATATCGGTATTTACCGGCAGCCCCAATCGTTTTGCTTCGTCGGAGGTAATGGGGTAGTCGTGGGTCCAGGTGCCGGTGGACAAGAGATCCGCCAACTCCCGGGCCTTTTCCTCGCTGTAACGGGGCTTTAGAAATTCAAAAACCGCTTCACGAACCTGGCGAATGGCCTTCTCTGCTTGGTCTGCCAGAATGAGGGTTTGATCATCTATATCATTGGGGTCTTTTTGTTCTACCGCTTTTAGGACAGAAGCGGCAGCGTATTGTCCTAGTTGAGGGTCCACTGGCCCCAGTACCGCATGTTCACACATGATAATTTCATCCGCGGCCAAGGCGATTAGCGTGCCTCCGGACATGGCGTAATGGGGGACAATTACCCTGACTTGGCCTTTATGACGGGAGATGGCGCGGGCAATCTGCAGCGCCGCCAGCACCAATCCACCGGGGGTGTGAAGTACCAGATCGATGGGGATTTCAGGGTCAGTCAAATGAATGGCGCGGATGACTTCTTCCGAATCGTTGATATCAATATATTTCACTACGGGAAAGCCGAGGAAATTCATGGATTCTTGCCTGTGCACCATGAGGATTACCCGGCTGCCGCGCTTGCTTTCGATGCGGGAAATCAATCTGGCCCGGCTCGCATCCAGCATACGCTGATGAATCACGGGTTGTATCGCCGAAAGTAAAAAAAACAACCAAAATAATGATGTAAAGTCCACGTTGCCTCCTGAATCCATATGCTTATACCTTGATGTCCCAAGCGTTGTCGTAATCGACTTCATCTTTGTAGGCCACATGCTTGCGGTCCGGGTGGATAAACAATTTGCAAAGCGCTACTCCGGCAATAAATCCGCCAATATGTGCCCACCAGGCGACCCCACCTACTTGCCCCGGTCCCAATAAAGCCGCGGTTCCGGAAAACAATTGGCTGAAAAACCAGATTAAAGCAAAGGTGGCGGCTGGAAGCGCGATAAATAGCGGATAAAAGAAAATAGGGATCAAAGTGATAATATGCGCCCGGGGGAAAAGCAAGAAATAAGCGCCAAGCACACCAGAGATGGCGCCCGAAGCCCCAACCGTGGGAATGGTGGAATGGAGATTGGTAAACCAGTGCACCACGCCGGCAATAATGCCACAGAGCAGATAAAAGAGTAGAAAACGTAGCGGCCCCATACGGTCTTCAACGTTATCTCCAAAGATCCACAACGTCCACATATTTCCAATGAAGTGCATCCAGCCACTGTGCAGAAACATACTGGTCAGAAATGGCCAGTAGTTATCCACGGGGAACCCCAGGAGCATGGCCCATTCTGGATGAGAGTAACGGGCCGGAACGAGTCCGAACCAGTAAAACACCGCTTCCAATTGTTGCGGGCCCAGGGTGAGTTCAAATATAAAAACGGCAGTATTGGCGCCAATAATCGCCCAGGTCATCAAAGGCGGGGAGTGGCTGATAATTGTGTCACGAACAGGAAACATTCATACGACTCCGTACTGTTATTGTTAGGGAGTGAATAGAGTCTGATCTATCATACTGGATCATGAATTTAGAGACGATGCTTTTTTGCCGGACGGGTATCTGACAAAATTCAGCTTAATCCAATAACGAACAATAGGATTTTATGGCCCGATATCGCACTGCTCCTTTAGCCATCCGGACCATGCCGCCTGGTATACCTTTTATTGTGGCAAACGAGGCTGCTGAGCGTTTTAGTTATTACGGGATGCGTGCCATTTTGGTGGTGTACATGACGCAATATTTGCTTGATTCCTCGGGAAGACCTGATCCGATGTCCCCCGAGGAAGCCAAGGGATGGTTCCATTTATTTGTGTCAGCGGTCTATATCACCCCTATGCTGGGTGCCCTGTTAGCGGATGGGTTGTGGGGCAAATACAAAACCATTATCACCCTATCATTGGTGTATTGCCTGGGACATTTTGTCTTGGCACTGGATGATACACGCACCGGGTTGTTGATAGGCCAGTCTTTGATCGCCCTTGGCGCGGGCGGCATTAAGCCCTGCGTTTCGGCGCATTTGGGTGACCAGTTTGGCGCCAGCAACCAGCCATTGATGAGCCGGGCGTTTGGCTGGTTTTATATTGCCATCAATCTTGGCGCCTTCGCTGCAATGCTGATTACGCCTTATTTGCTGCGGCACCATGGATCTTCAGTCGCTTTTGCCGTGCCCGGAGTGCTGATGGCGCTGGCGACTTTGATCTTTTGGGCGGGACGGTACCGTTTTGCCCATATCCCCCCTGGAGGGAAACAGTTTATTCGTTCTGTATTCAGCGCCTCAGGATTGCAAGTTTTGCTTAAGCTAAGCATTGTGTATTTGTTTGTCGCCATGTTTTGGGCTCTTTTTGATCAGACCGGCTCTTCATGGGTGCTGCAGGCTGAACAAATGGACCGCATGTTACTGGGTTACGAGATTCTGCCTTCCCAACTACAGGCCGCCAATCCTTTATTGATCATTCTATTGGTTCCGCTATTTACCCACGGCCTTTATCCCAGGGTGGAGCGTTACGTGACCCTTACCCCGATGCGGAAAATGGCGGTTGGGATGTTCGTCACCGTGCTTGCCTTTGCCTTGGCGGCTTGGTTGCAAATGCGCATCGATGCTGGTAACACGCCCCACATCGCCTGGCAGCTTTTGGCCTATCTGATTTTGACTTCGGCTGAAATCCTGGTGTCCATTACTTGTCTGGAATTCTCCTATACGCAGGCGCCCAATGCCATGAAGTCTTTTGTCATGGCGTTTTTTATGGCCTCGGTGGCATTGGGCAACCTGTTCACCAGCGCAGTCAATTTCTTTATCCAAAATCCGGATGGCACAACCAAATTGGTTGGCGCTGATTATTTCTGGTTTTTTACGCTTGCCATGGGCATCACATCGGTACTTTTTTTGGTTGTGGTAAAGTTCTACAGGGAAACGACACATATTCAACAGGAATTGCCCTTGGAGAGGTTGTGACATGCATTTAACACCACAAGCCATTATTCACCCCGAAGATTGGGCAGCTTTGCAAAAATTGGAAACGGTGCCTTTGTTTTCTGCTGCAGTGAGGAGTTTTCTCAAAGTCTTTGATGAGCATTTCCTGGCTCAGATTACCAGTAAACACCATATTCAGCTGGGTTCTCGTCAATTGCCGAAAATCCATGGCTTTTTGGAGGAAATTTGCCAACTGCTTGAAATACAAAAGCCGGAGCTTTACCTGGAAATTCATCACGACCCATTTTCCTATACCCTTGGGGAACACAGAAAATTCATTATCATCAGTACCGCGATGCTCGACTGTTTGGATGATGACGGGGTGCGCATCATCCTTGCCCACGAGTGTGGCCATATTTTTTTCAATCATGTTTTATATCGTTCCATGACCAAAATGCTGCTTCAATATGGAGACAGCTTGCCGAAGCCTTTAAGCGCTATTTCCGCGCCCTTGCGTATTGCCTTGTTGTACTGGTATTTCAAGAGTGAGCAATCGGCTGACCGGATTGCTGCCTTGTTTGGCCAAAATGTTGAACAGGTTTTAGGCTCCATGCTGCGTGCTGCCGAGGCGCCGGCCTTGCTCGTAGAACAAATCAATTGGGAAGAAGTGAGTGCGCAGGTAAATAGCGACGAAACAGAAGGTGAAAGTACTATTCAGAAGCTTATGGAAACCATTATCATCGGGGATACCGAACACCCATTTACCGCGAGGCGGGTAAAGGAATTACTAGCATGGGGGCAATCCAGTGATTTCAAGCAGTGGCGATCTCTTTTGCAATCGCCGCCAGCGCCGGCCGTTTGTAGTCAGTGTCATCAACCTTTGAATAACAACCAAACTAAATGCCCTGCTTGCGGACAGGTAAACCCTAATGCAATAGCAATTCATTATTAAATGGGTCAATAATGGGCTGGTCCGAACCTTCACTTGACAACCATTTTTTAAGCCACCACATTGATATAGTGCGCACCAGCTACAACCATTGGATGGACAGGGATTTGGCGCCTTCCAATGTATCCGGTTCAGATATCGCCCGATGGTTCTATCATGCCCCTTTCGTATTGCTCTCCCATGACACGCATCCTGATCCACTCTTCAACTACGCCAATCTATCCGCGCAAAACCTTTTTGAAATGGATTGGGCAACCTTTGTAACTACCCCTTCGCGGCTATCGGCGGAACCTGCGGTTTTGGATGACCGCCAAAAATTATTAGAAGAAGTGGCTGCAAACGGATTTATAAAAAATTATCGGGGTATCAGAATGACCGCCAGTGGCAAGCGGTTTTGGATAGAAGAAGCTGTCGTCTGGAATCTTTTTGACCGGGACGGGCAATATTATGGCCAAGCGGCGTTATTTGAACGGTGGCGTTGGGTTGACTGATCTCCTTCAAGAGGAAAGGCACCTTTAAGGAAACGCTGATTTATTCAGCGTTTCCTGGATTTTTGTCAGGCGCCCTTCATTTCTATGGCTTATTCATCAGGCATCTCCGGCAAGGCCGGTGGAATATATTCGACTTCTTTAATGTCAGCTTCTGGATGATGTTTCCGAATCAGATCGGTAATTTCTTCAGTGCGGGATTTGGGAATATCTACCAGCATTAGCAATTCCCCCCGTTCGATAGCTTCCTCGTACTTTTGCACTTCCTCGCTAGGGACAGATACGCCCACCAGGCTAGCCGCCCATGCGCCGATGGCCGCGCCCGCCAAGGTGGCTGCAAGAATCACCGCGCCACCCGCGGCAATCAGCCCTGTAGGCAAAATCACTGCCACCAATCCTGCCAGTAACCCCGTTGCAGAGCCTGCCGCCAGGCCGCGCTTGAGGGCTGGAATCAAGTCGGTTTTTTCCTTTAATCCGGCCTCAGGCAGATCATCCAGGGCCACGCCTTCCTTAGCGATGATATGAATATCCTCTTCTTTCACTCTTGCTAATAAGAGATCGTCCACAATTTTGCGGGCGGTTTCTACGTTTGGCACTAATAATATTAATCTTTGCATATGCCCTCCTGGGTTTATTAACAATCTAAGAGCCCTTTCACTTCGACATTTTTACTGAGTGCTCAATCCCAGTTTGCAACCATCATTTTACGATTGCAAGAGTGATCGAGGTTTAAAAATGCGAATTTTTCTTCTGCATTGTTGAATTCAATTATTGCACCCCCATATAAACCCTGTACCAATAACCAACGAATAATATCGGAAATGGAGATTACAAATGAATACAACAGCAGATACTTTAAACAACCTTCCCCAATCTTGGAAAACCATGCTGCTATTGGGTATCCTGATGGTAGTGCTCGGTGGCATAGGCGTCGGCCTGAGCTTTGCTTTAACGATTACTAGTGTGGTTTTTTTTGGCGCTTTCATGCTTGTCGGTGGCTGCATTCAACTTGCCCATGCCCTGTTTGGCAAAGAAATTGAAGACTGGCGGGGCAAGGCACTTTATACGGTAACCGCCATACTCTACATCGTTGGTGGGTTGTTGACCGTGTTTAATCCTATTGCCGCTTCGTTTGCCCTGACTGCAATGTTGGCAGGCGTATTTCTCGGCATCGGGGTTTACCGAATTATTGTCAGCCTTGAATACAAAAAAACGAATGATGAGCGCTGGTATGTCCCTGCCATCATCGGGATTATCGATATCCTAGTTGCGGCCGCCATTATGATGGGCATGCCTTGGACAGCGCTTTGGGTCATAGGTCTTTTTATTGCTCTGGAACTGATTATGAATGGAGCGATTTTGATTGGTGTGGCGCTAGCCAAGCGCAAGCAAGAACAACAGCTGCAAAGCGTGTGAAGGAGAAACTAGCGTGAATCCTTCTGAACTGCGCACATTGATTGCGCTGAATACCCTGGTTTTTGAAACCTTAGGCCAACCGGAAAAAGAAAGGGAATTTAATTTCAAATCTTTAAAGCGCTGGGGTTTGGATCTGATTGTCGGCAAGCGCAATGGCCATGATGCTGTGTTTGTCGGTGAATTTGGCAAGCACAAACCCAGCGAGTCATTTGAAGAGGCTGGCGAGCACTTTGAAGTAATCGAGATTTTGTCTGAATTGCCCAAAGGTTCAAAGCTTTTTGCCCGTATTCAGATGAATGAAGGGACGGCTTTTTTAATAGGCGAGTTGAGAGATGGCGCGCAAAACAGGGAGGTTTTGCGTCTGCCCGCGCCAGCGCTATTGATGGCGTTTGCCCGCAAACATTCTCTTCCCCATGTGGCGGAAGCCATCAGAAGCGTTGGAACCGCCACTGAACTTGTTCGACAAAGAGGCCAGGAAGGCAAGCCAGTGCCATTCAATCAATTATCTAATGTGCCTCGACGGTTTCTTCGAGAAGCGAAAAAGATAGAGAAATCCATGGGATTTGGCCGGGTCTCGTTAGCCTATTTCGGAGAAAACAAAGACAAGGATGAGCGGTTTCGTTTGTCCTGGCTAGTCCCCACAGTTGCTTTATTGGATATCGATTGTGCCGAAAAGATCGACAAGTTACTGTCGGCATTCAAATAACTTTGTACTGATTAATTATTAATGAATCATAAGGAGATCTAATATGAAAAAAACCAATCTTTTAAAGCCCATTGCTTTGTCTGTAATGCTCGCTTTCTCTGCAAATGAAGGGGTTTTGGCGGCCAAAAACGACCATAAGGCTACCCAAGAGGCTGTGCAGCAACAAGTGCAATCTGCCGGTGATAAAGCCATAGCTCGTAAGGAAGCAGAAGCAATCAAAGAGGCGCTGGATGCGGTATTGGCAACGAGGGCGGCATTGGATGCACTAGATCAGGGAAAAACCAAAGAGGCACTCGCTCACCTTGAGATAGTTAATGGTAAGTTATCTTTGCTGCTTGCCCGTTATCCCGAGCTAGGCCTTATCCCAGTTAGCAGTGAAGCGGTCATCATTGATTATGAAGGTGACCTTAAGAGTATCAAACAGGCGATCAAAAAGGTTGAAGATTTATTAGATGATAACGAAGTACAGAAAGCACGGGAGCTTTTGGGTACTTTAGCCAGTGAGATTCGAATTACCACCACGAACTTGCCGCTCGCTTTATATCCTGATGCCATGAAGGATATCGCGCCCTTAATTGATCAAGGGAAAATTAAAGAGGCAAAAGAAGCATTAATGGCGGCATTGAATACGCTGGTCATCACTGAATCAGTCATTCCATTACCCGTGCTTCGCGCGGAAGCTATGGTTAGAAAAGTTTATGAGGAAGCACATAGCAAAGACCCGAATCCCGATGAAATGCTGGGTTATCTCAAAAGCGCGAAGTATCAGCTAGAAATAGCGCAGACACTAGGTTATGGAGATATTGATAAAGACTACAAGCCTTTATATAAGGCCATTGACAAGCTGGAAGATCAGGCAAAGAGCAAGAAATGGGGAGAAACGTTTGATGAAGCAATTAATAAACTGAAAAAAGCCCTGGAGGGATTTAAAGCAGATATAGCTGAACCTAAGAAAACAAAATAATTTATTTGTTTTCTTATACAACCCAGGGGAGCCAAGCGCTCCCTTAGGTTTTTTTATGTATGTTCCACGTGGAACCAAAATTAATTGTCAATATAAAAATGTTTCACGTGAAACATTAAATTCAAATAGCGTCAAATCTGGATTGGATGGCAGAAATAACAAGTTTGTGAATCCCGCCGAAGCCGCCATTGCTCATAAAGATCAAATGATCGCCTGGTTGTACCAGATGCGTTAGCTCATCTGCCAAGGTATTTAAAGATTGAAATATTTTGAAATTAGCACCTCTCTGGGAAATTAGGCTTGGAGTCCAACGGATATCGGAGGGTGCAAAAATGATAGAAATATCAGCTGCAGCAAGGGATTGTGGGATCTGCTCTGCGTGCATACCCATGCGCATGGTATTAGAACGGGGTTCCAGCACGGCAATTATTCTCTGTTCGCCCACTTGAGCACGCAAACCTTCCAAAGTGGTTTCAATAGCAGTTGGGTGATGGGCGAAATCGTCATAAACAGAAATTCCGTTGATAACAGCTAATAGCTCCATGCGCCGCTTGACATTTTGAAATTGACATAAAGCATCAACTATGAGAGCTGGAGGAATTTCGGTGTGAGCAGCCGCAGCGATAGCAGATAAAGCATTGGAGACGTTATGACGGCCAGTTAGCGTCCATTGAATTTCGCCAAATAGATCCTCATGATGAAAGACTTCGAAATGAGATCCATCTGGTTCTAGAAGCTTTGCATGCCACTGACAAGAAGGATCAGAAATGGCCGTGTATTCAGTCGGTGTCCAGCATCCCATGGCGAATACTTCTTCGAGATTATGGTTGTCCTTGGGGGCGACTATCAAGCCATTGCCCGGGATAGTTCGGATCAGATGATGGAATTGCGTTTGAATTGCCTTTAGGTCAGGGAAGATATCCGCATGGTCGAATTCCAAGTTGTTTAATACCACCGTGCGGGGTCGGTAGTGAACAAATTTTGAGCGTTTATCAAAAAATGCGGTGTCATATTCGTCCGCCTCAATGACAAAAAAAGGTGATTGGCCAAGCCGGGCTGAGCAACCAAAATTCAATGGAACTCCACCAATAAGAAAGCCCGGGGATTTGCCTGCTACCTCCAATATCCATGCTAGCATGCTGCTAGTGGTGGTCTTGCCATGGGTGCCTGTCACCGCAAGCACCCATCTGGGCTGCAGGGCCGTCTCTGCAAGCCATTGAGGACCTGAAGTGTAAGGGATATTTTGGTTTAAGACTGCTTCAACTTCAGGATTGCCTCGGGACAGAGCATTGCCAATAATCACCAAATCAGGACGGGGTATGAGGTTTTCAGAGGAGTATTCCGACAGTTGTATCCCTGCGTACTCTAGCTGAGTGCTCATGGGAGGGTAGACATTTTTATCAGAGCCAGTGACGTGGTGTCCCAGTTCTCTCGCCAATAGCGCAAGGCCGCCCATGAAAGTGCCGCAGATACCTAAAATGTGAATATGCATGGAATGATAAGGTTCCGGAATGTATCAAAAGAGTTGATGGTTAGGGAAAAATTATCCCAATAAGATAACAAATACTATTGCAACGAATAGCGTGGGGCGTGTCAATTAGGATTTGGCAGGTTTCGAAGAGGGGTTATTCTCTTCGGCATTTTCTGATGCGGTTTTGGATTCGGTATCCTTTGTATCTTCGGGTGGGGTTGTATGATTGTTTTGTTCTTGTTTAGCGTCTTTAGCGCCCGCGCTTTCGAGCAATTGAATGATATTGCTGTAGCCGCGCTGTTTTGCTTTGGCCAGGACAGACTGGCCAGTTTTGTCCGCGGCATTGATGTCCGCTCCAGAAGCGATGAGAATTTGCGTAACTTTTTCCCACCCTCCGGTAACAGCATCCATGAGTGGGGTAATCCCGCGATTATCTGCCGCATTCACATCAGCGCCAAAGCCCAGCAATAATCGAGTGACCTTGGTATTACCAAAAAAGGCGGCGCCCATTAAAGCCGTGCGTCCCGCTTTTGTCTTTCCATTAACATCAACGCCTTCGAGTAACAGTGCTTCAGTTTTTGACAGTCGGCCTAAACAAGCAGCGGTAAACAGCTCATGTATAGCTTCTGAAGCCTGGGCGATCCGGCAAAAACACAGCAAGAAAAAGAAGATAATGGAGAGCTTGCTTGCAGAGATCATGCTTAAAAGTATTGATGCATATTCTTATGTGAGCTGCCGAAATAACTATTAAGAAGGATGTAGGCGAAAACCTAAAGGCGCAGGAAGATGTATCAAATGCTTCCTGCGCCAAAAATGGAAATATCCGGGCTAGCTATGGGTTATCCTCTCGTGTGTAGTTATGACATGGATAAACTCTTCCAATAAATAGCCTATGCCGGCAATTGCCATAAACCCCGCAGTGTATGCTAAAGTAGCTACCCCAATAATTTTAAGCTTCAAATGTTCTGTCATTGTCGAGACCTCTCATGTTGTTGGCATTTCATCGTCGTCATAACAACTATAGCTTTTTGATCTAACAAAAAACTTGACTGAGTTCTCGAAAATCGCAATGCATTTACTTCATTCCGAATATTTGCATTACATTGAGTCTTAAGTTAAAAAATTTCTTATTTATTACCCTTACTCGAAGGAATAATTAAAAGCCCTAATTGCTAACTTTGGCGGTTAGGTGGGAGCAAACCATGGCGTATTATGCAATTGGAGATATCCAAGGTTGTTTTTTTGAACTGCAAAAGCTGCTGGATAAGATTAATTTTGACCCTAGCCAGGATTCGTTATGGTTTACAGGTGACCTAGTCAATCGCGGGCCTCATTCCTTGGAAACACTACGTTTTGTAAAGGCGCTGGGGGAAAGGGCCGTGACGGTGCTCGGAAATCATGATTTGCATTTATTAGCGGTTGCCTATGGGCAGCCCTATAAAAACCAAGAAGAACTTGCTGACATTTTGGAAGCCCCAGACCGCCAAGAACTCATCGACTGGCTTAAGAAACGGCCATTATTGCACTGCGATGGCCGTTACTGCATGATTCACGCTGGCCTTCCTCCTCAGTGGGACATGAAGGAAGCGTCTCAGCGTGCCCAAGAAGTGGAAGCGGTGTTGCGTGGAGAGGAAATGCCTGACTTTATCCGTCATATGTATGGGGACACCCCCACACGCTGGTGCGACGATCTATCCGGTTGGGATCGGCTACGCTTCATCGTCAATTGCTTTACGCGCCTGCGCTATTGTGACCGGGACGGTAATTTAGCCCTCAACTATACAGGACCCCCGGGTTCGCAGCCCGAGCATTTAATACCTTGGTTTAGAGTTCCAGGTCGGAAGAGCGAAGGCCAGGAAATTATCTTTGGCCATTGGTCCACCTTGGGGTTTGTGGCAGAAAATGGTTGTTATGGCATCGATACTGGATGTCTATGGGGAGGGCAGTTGACGGCACTGCGTCTGGATGGGGAGATGTACCGGGTGAGCATTGATTGCCCTTGCTATAAGCAGCCGGGGTAACCCGAATATTGCGCCAGCATTCCGGAAGATGGCGTAATTTCGGGTTAAACTCTCTCGAGTTGGATAAAGCTATAAGGATGCGGGAAGCCTTCTTGATCCGGTGGGTGGTCTTCCCGGGAAATTTCTTGCCACTGGACTGGTTCCCAAAGGGGGAAAAAAGTATCCCCTGGAAATTCCGCATGAATTAAAGTCAGGTACAGCGTTTCGGCATCCGGTAACAAGGCTTCGTATAATTCGGCACCGCCAATCACCATAACCTCGTCTCCCTCCGCTAGTGATATCCCTATTTCAATGGAACTTGCAACGGTGCAATTTGGTGCCTGAAACTGGCGATTGCGGGTGACAATGATATTTTGCCTGCCTGGCAGTGGGCGACCAATGGCTTCAAAGGTTTTCCGCCCCATCAAAATGGGTTTGCCCCAGGTAATTTGACGAAAACGCTTCAGGTCTGCTGATAAGTGCCAAGGCATTTCCCCTTGGTGCCCAATCACCCGGTTCCTCGCCATGGCGGCAATCATTGATATTTTCATTACACCGCCACTGGGGCTTTAATGTGAGGATGGGCATTATAGTTATGGAGCTTAAAGTCTTCAAAGCGGTATTCAAACAGGGAAGACGGGGTTCTTGCAATTTCCAATTGCGGCGGTTCATGGGGTTTACGCTGTAACTGAAGGCGGGCTTGGCTTAGGTGATTAGAGTAAAGATGCACATCCCCACCATTCCAGATCACTTCCCCCGGCGCCAGGTGACACTGCTGCGCGACCATGTGCGTCAGCAAAGCATAACTGGCGATATTGAAAGGCAGTCCCAGGAAAACATCAACCGAGCGCATATTAAATAGACAAGATAGCTTGCCGCCTGCCACATAAAATTGATAGGCGTAGTGACATGGCGGCAGAGCCATATCCTCCAACTCACCCACATTCCAGGCATTCACCAATAAACGGCGGGAATCAGGCGTGCGCTTGATGGCTTCAATGACCTGAGATAATTGATCGATCGTTTCCCCCCGGCGGTTTTTCCAAGCTCGCCATTGGCGGCCATACACCGGGCCCAGTTCTCCATTTTTATCGGCCCACTCGTCCCAAATGGTTACGCCGTGCTCCCGAAGGTAACCGACATTGGTGCTGCCCGAGAGAAACCATAGTAATTCGTGAACAATGGAAGGCCAGTGCAGCTTTTTGGTCGTTAGGAGCGGGAATCCTTTGCTTAAATCAAAACGCAGCTGGCGGCCGAAAACACTTAGTGTTCCCGTGCCGGTCCGGTCATCCTTAGGGGTACCGTTTTCAAGAATGTCATTCAGTAACTCAAGATAGACTTGCATTATCAGCTTTGAGAATGGAGAGGGGCAAGGCGCCGATAGGCGAGCAGCATCAAAGCCAGTCCAGCCAGGATCATGGGAAAGGATAACAATTGCCCCATGGTCAACCAGCCGAATGCCAAATAGCCGATATGGGCATCTGGTTCCCGTACGAATTCGATAGCAAAGCGGAATACGCCGTATAGCAATAAAAATAATCCAGAAACCGCCTTTTCCGGACGCGGCTTGCTGGAGTAGATCCAAAGCACGGTAAATAACACCAAACCTTCCAGCAACGCCTCATAGAGTTGGGAAGGGTGGCGAGGAAAAGGACCGCCTCCGGGGAAAACCATGGCCCAGGGAACTTCACTCACCTTCCCCCACAACTCACCGTTAATGAAGTTTCCGAGCCGGCCGGTGAATAATCCAATGGGGACAAAAGGCGCGATAAAATCGGTGACCTCAAAAAACCGTTTTTGATGTTTGCGTCCAAACAGCCACATCGCTGTTAATACGCCAATTAACCCGCCGTGAAAGGACATGCCCCCTTCCCATACTTTAAAAAAACTGACGGGATCCGATACCAGCGTTGGCAGGTTGTAAAAAAGCATGTAACCGATTCTGCCCCCCAGAATCACTCCCAGAGCACCGTAGAAAATCAGATCATCGACCTGCTCCGAAGTCCATCCCATGAGCCGTTTTATGCGCCAGCGCGCCAGTACCCAGGCCCCAAGGAAACCAATCACGTACATCAATCCGTACCAATGGACTTTCAGCGGGCCAAGCTGGACGGCTACTGGATCGATGTTTGGATAGGTAATCATGAGGGTTAAACGTCCAGATTTTCCACTGCCAGGGCATTATCTTCGATGAAGCGCCGCCGTGGCTCTACTTGATCTCCCATGAGGGTGGAAAATATCTCGTCGGCGGCGATGGCGTCTTCGATATTCACCTGAAGCATGCGCCGGGTATTGGCATCCATCGTGGTTTCCCAGAGTTGATCGGGATTCATTTCTCCCAAACCTTTATAGCGTTGGATTTGCTGCCCCTTGCGGGCTTCTTCCATAAGTCCCTCGAACACCTGCTTAAAGTCACT
This sequence comes from Methylothermaceae bacteria B42, assembly GCA_001566965.1. Classification (NCBI taxonomy): domain Bacteria; kingdom Pseudomonadati; phylum Pseudomonadota; class Gammaproteobacteria; order Methylococcales; family Methylothermaceae; species Methylothermaceae bacteria B42. The sequence continues at coordinate 23,688 of LSNW01000004.1, forward strand.
AGCTTTGCGCTGCTTTTCACCGGTCTGCAGAACGGTCTCTTCAGAAAACAAACCATTGGTTTCTTCGCCAAACCGGGCGAGTTTGAGGTAATCAGTCGATTGGAAGAAAGAAGGTTTTACCTCAAAACTTTTGCTGACACCGTACAGCCGTTTAGTGACTACTGCTTTAAAGACAATGCCGTTATCATCAAAAAACTCAAGATCAATGGTAAAGCGAGTCGGTTTGGTGGGATTTTTGTTTAAATGATTTTGCAGCAAATCAAACCAGGTCTGGCACGCTGATTTGTCGGTCAACTGTTCATCTCCGAATATAGGCTGTGATATCAGCGCCTCCAGAAAGGATTCATCGTAATGAATACTGTGTCGGCGGATGATATCCTGCACTTCCAGATAGGCCCGTACCAACTTTTCCAGACCCGCTCCCTTGATGGGTGGCGTCTTTTCATCTGGCAACAAAGCCGCCTTGTCGAGCGCCAGTTGCAATAAATATTCGTGAAGCTCGTTATCGTCCTTGACGTAATGTTCCTGCTTGCCTTTTTTGACCTTATACAACGGCGGCTGGGCAATATAAATATGTCCTCTTTCGATCAATTCCGGCATTTGCCGGTAAAAAAAGGTGAGCAGCAAGGTGCGAATGTGGGAGCCGTCCACATCCGCGTCGGTCATGATGATAATGCGATGATAACGAAGCTTATCGGGATCATATTCTTCCTTGCCGATGCTGCAACCCAGGGCGGTGATCAGCGTCGCGATTTCATCGGAGGACAACATTTTGTCAAAACGCGCCCGTTCCACGTTGAGGATTTTTCCCTTGAGGGGAAGAATGGCCTGGGTGCGCCGGTCCCGCCCTTGTTTGGCGGAGCCGCCGGCGGAATCCCCCTCGACAATGAACAGTTCAGAGTGGGCGGGGTCTTTTTCCTGACAATCGGCTAACTTGCCCGGCAGGCCACCCATATCGAGGGCGGTTTTGCGCCGGGTCATTTCCCTGGCGCGCCGGGCAGCTTCCCGGGCTCTGGCGGCTTCTACCACTTTATTGGCAATAGCTTTGGCGGCCTGGGGATTCTCCAATAGAAATTCCTGGAATTTCTCCCCGATCACCCCTTCAACCACCGGCTTGACTTCCGATGACACCAACTTTTCCTTGGTTTGGGAGGAAAATTTCGGGTCCGGCACTTTCACCGATAACACGGCGGTCAGACCTTCCCGGATATCATCCCCGGTGGGGTGAATCTTGAATTTTTTTATCAGTCCTTGAGACTCGAGATATTGATTCAGGGTCCGGGTCAAGGCCGCGCGAAAGCCGGCCAAATGGGTACCACCATCTTTTTGCGGGATATTGTTGGTGTAACAAAAGACGTTTTCCTGGTAGGAATCGGTCCAGACCATGGCCGCTTCCACGGTGACCCCCTCTTTTTCTCCCTGGCAGTAAAATACCTTGGCAAACAGCGGGGTCTTGTTGCGGGCGAGGTGTTCTACAAAAGCCTGGATGCCGCCTTCAAATTGAAAAATATCTTCCCGGTCATTGCGTTCATCATGGAGTTCAATACGAACGCCTGAATTGAGAAATGATAATTCCCGCAAGCGCTTGGCCAAAATGTCGTAATGGAACTCTGTGTCACCAAAGACTTCAGGGCTGGGTTTGAAACGTACTTTGGTGCCCGTGGTTTTGGCGGTTCCGACTTCTTCTAGCGGCGTTGCAGGTTCCCCCATGTGATATACTTGGCGGTAGAATTTGCCATCGCGCTTGATTTCCAAAGTCAATTCTTCCGATAGGGCATTGACCACGGATACGCCAACGCCGTGCAGACCTCCAGAGACTTTGTAGGCATTATCGTCAAATTTTCCGCCGGCGTGGAGAACAGTCATGATGACTTCCGCCGCCGAGCGTCCTTCTTCTTCCAGAATATCCACCGGGATGCCCCGGCCATCGTCTTCCACGGAAACAGAGCCATCAGCGTGAATGGTTACAATGATGTTGCTGCAGTAACCGGCCAGCGCCTCATCGATGGCATTGTCCACTACCTCAAAGACCATGTGATGCAAACCGGTTCCGTCATCGGTGTCGCCGATATACATACCCGGTCGTTTACGGACTGCCTCCAACCCTTTGAGGACTTGAATGTTAGAGCTATCGTAGGTTTGAGCGGCTGTTGACTTCATAAAGTGTTTCCAAAAATGCTGATTTGTCAGGCGCCTTGAATGGTGCCTTCGCTAATGTGAAATACCTGTCCCGCATGCTTGGCAATACTGTCCAGGGCGGTTAAATGGGTGGCGGTGATAAAAATCTGTTCTTTTAAATTGACGAGCAAATTTGCCAAAAGTGCCTGATTTTCTTGATCTAATTCGGAAGTAAAATCATCTATCAAGAGACAGCATGGGATTGGAATCAAGCTGGCTTGTACAATTGCCAAAGTGCTGACGATTAGTTTCATTTGCCCCCGAGAAAAGAAATTTTTAACCGGTTGTCCCTGCCAGGTAATGGTGAAATCATCCCGATGCGGCCCACTATGGGTAAACCCGTACTTTTGATCCCGCTGCAGATCATCTTCCAATGCGCTTTCCAGGTCTTTCCCCTGCGGCCAACCCTGCAGGTATTTAAGTTCAAAGCCCCCTTCAAAACCCAGTTGCCGGGCCATCATGGTAAGGGGCTCTTGCAATACAGTCAGATAATCAAACCGATGTTGACTGAGTATTTTACCGTATTTCGCCAACTCTTGAGTCCAAAATGGCAGTGTGGAACGGTTGCCGCTCTTCAATAAAGCATTCCGCTGCCCCAATGCCCTTTGGTAACTCCGCCACAGGGATAAGTATTCTGGCTGAGCATAAAATACGCCCCAGTCGAGAAATTGTCTTCGCGCTTTGGGGCCGCCTTCCAGCAGGTCATATAGATCGGGCTGAAGCAGTTGTAGCGGAAAGATCTGGAGCAGTTCTGCGCGGGATTGGAGGGTACGCCCCGCCAGGCGGATTTGTTTTTGACCTTGATGAAAGCCCATGCCTACCGGAATAGTCCTACCATTCAGGCTAATGTGCCCGCTAACAATCATGTCCTTGGCATCCTTGTTAACCACTTCCGCCAGGCGTGAGCTTCGAAAAGATTGGCCGCGGCCAAGGATGAAAATTGCCTCTAGTAACGAAGTTTTGCCGCTTGCATTGGGACCTAGAATTAAATTAATGCCAGGGTCGGTTGTAAGCGTTGCCAAGCGAATATTGCGAAATGAATGGATATCCAGTCGAACCAGGGGCATGCCAGTATGATACCCCAACTGGAGTTTTGTTCAGGGGCGTTAGAATGCAGATAGGCTTGTGTCCAAATTTTTAAGGAAAGACTGAATAATTCAGTGTTTCCTCAATGGGTCAATTGGTAGGCACAAAAATCCGTGCCCCATTCCAATAATCTGGTTACCGTATAGGTGGTTTGCCCCACTTCTATTGTCGTGGCATGTTTGATTTTTACCGGAGGCAACAACAACTCCTTGCGCTCTTTTATCAATATTCCCGGAATATCCAACCATTGCTTGGGGAGTTGTACCAGCATTTTTTCCATCTTCCCGGAAAAGCATTCCAGGCCATATAAGGTCCGGTTCATTCGAATGCCGGGTTGAATCCAGCGAACGGCGGCGATGATAAAACTTTCATCCAGCATTTTTAAAACCACCAGATCCCCTCGCTCCAATAGCTTGTCATCGGCATCTAGCAAGGCAAAGTCATTCTCCTTGTTGGAAAGCAAAGAATATTCCACCCAGCGTTTCACCAACGTTCTGCGCTTTTTTTCACCAGCGTTAAGGGGGGATGGGAAATCCTCCGAATGCGGGATTTCACTTCCATCAGGAGCTAATTCAAAGTCCGGCACCTGGAGCCAGTGACTTTCGTTTTCACGAGAGCCATGGTATCGATCTAGCTCCTTTTCAATGGTGTGCCAACCAATCCACACCTCCCTCACCTGGCGTTTCATCGGGTAGTTTTGGATTGAAGCACGAGCACCCGCATAACGGGTAAGTTGTTCAGTCATAGCTTGTGGCAGGAGCAGGGTTTCAGGAGGGTGAAAGGAGAATCTCAGCTGTGCCGGGTCTTCAGGTTGGCCAGAGGTATTTGGGGTTGGTCCCTCGTTTTGTGCCGGCTCTATTGTCCAAACATTTTGCTTGTCTTTGGGATTGGTATCGATCAAATGGTTATTTTGGAGCACAAAATCGAATAGTCGGCGGGCGGAAAAGGGATCAAAACGGGTGGGTAACAGCGCCATAAAAGCGGCGTTACATTTAAATTGATCAAAAGGGCTTAGTATGGCTTGCTTTCCTAGCACGGGATCGTGAACATTTTGCCTCAGCCAATCTTGTTGCCTCCCCAGCAGAAAAACAGCATTATGACGGCGCCACAGGCTAGAAGATACGGCTTCACCCATTTGCACCATATGCAGTAGCACACGCCCCAGGGAAAGCAGTGCTTTTTGCGCAAAAGAAGCCTGGAAAGATAAATCTTGATTTTCTGAATGGGTTAGCAAAGATTCATAGCCTTGTGCCAGTTCGTAGTGTAAAAAAACACACAATTTGGCCATCTTCCTGAAATTGGGAGGCAAAGGGTAAGTTGCCAGGGTGAATGCTTTTTCCAGAGAGTTGGTGCACTGAAAAAGCGGTTCCCGGAGCAGCTCCAAAATCTCGTTAGTAGTCTGAAAAGCGTGGTCTTCGGCATTGAGTTGTTGCAAGATTGCATAGAGATTTTTTCCGAAATTATGCGTACGTCCTTTGCTGAGCGTTGTCAGTTGTTGTTGGACTTCTTGTGGGTTTAATGGGGATTGAGACATGGGCGAGCAGCTCTGGCCGAAAGAATTTTGAAATTATTAAAACCTAAATTCTGAAAGTGTTTCGGCATTCGGCTGCCAAATCAAGCCTTTATGCTGCGTTGGCTGCACCAATTTTATGCTCGAAGTAGCGCTGCCACGCCTGCGCGAAAATTGGCTTGCTGCCTTGCCTGACACCCTCGGTGCTCGAATCACTTGCACAATTTAGGTAAAAAGTGACTTTCAGTCTTTAAATATAGCTTTCCGTGGCAAAAATAGCCAACAAAGCACCGTTTTTGAATATGCCCAACATGCTTGTATAGGCTTGGCTGTTTAAAAATGATAGATAAGATGCCCAATTTAAGTCAGGGAAGTAGCAGGATTTTCCCTATATGTTCACTTGATTCCATCATTCGATGGGCATCAGCCGCTTTTTCCAGGGGAAATGTAGCATGGATGATGGGCTTGACTTCCGCCTTTTCTAACAACGGCCACACCTGTTCGCGTAGCGATGTTGCAATAGTCGCTTTTTCAGAGACACTGCGGGGCCTCAAGGTGGAGCCTGTTATAGTCAGATGTTTGACCAGGATAGGCAATAGATTGATTTCGCTTTTTGTACCTCCTTGTAGCCCGATAATCACTAAGCGCCCATGCTTGGCCAAAATTTTAAAATGGGATTGTAAGTATGGACCACCAATAATATCCAATATCACATCAACCCCATCGCCTTGGGTTAATTCATCAATCCGTTGGGCAAAATCCGCACAGCGGTAATTGATCGCTTCAAATACCCCTAATTGTTCGCAAAACTGACATTTTTTGTCACTGCCGCAAGTAGAAAAAATTTGGGCTTTTCGAAGCGCCTTGGCTAATTGAATCGCCATAGTGCCAATTCCGCTAGTGCCCCCGTGAATTAGCAGGCGCTCCCCCAAGCCGAGCTTTCCCAGCTCAAACAAATTGGCCCAAACGGTAAAGCACGCCTCGGGTAGCGCTGCCGCCTGGATCAAATCCAGCGAATGCGGGATCGGCAAACACAAAGGTGCGGCAGCGACGCAGTATTCAGCATAACCACCCCCTGTCACCAGTGCGCAAACCTTATCCCCGGCTTGCCAGGTATGGACGCCACTACCAACAGCCATGATCTCGCCTGCTATTTCCAGCCCTGGAATTTCAGAAGCGCCCGGGGGCGGGGGGTATCGCCCCATCCGTTGCAATATATCCGGCCGATTAACCCCGGCCGCGGCAACCTTGATCAAAACCTCATCGTGCTTGGGTTTAGGGGGTGGCCGCTGGGCCAGCTGTAAAACATCAGGGCCGCCTGGTTGCGTGATCTCTATGACTCTCATGTTGGGGTTGTCGCTACTTCATTGAGAATTATGAATATAAATAATATCTTACGGGCGCGTCAGTTTCCTGACATAATTGGAAATTCTACTTTGTTGACTGTCGTTTTTTGGCGACGCTAAATTACCTTAAAAATCAATCGTTTATATTTTTTACGTTGGTACGCGTCACCTTTTGGCGTCAAGATTACCAAAAAATTATCTGTTATGGGCTGTAATCCCTAGCTATAGCTGGCGCCAAAATATTGGCATGCAAACTGCATTGGTTCATGCAATGTTAAGCAAAAAGGTTATTAAGGGAGGCTCGACGATGTTTGATTCACGTTATCAAGCAGTGATAGCCGATACTGAAGAAAGCAAATCTATTCATTATCATTTACGTTATCAAGTATATTGTCTGGAAAAAAAGTTTGAACCCGCAGAGATTTTTGACGACCAGCAGGAAATAGACGAATACGACAATCAATCCGTTCATTTCATCATCCAAGACAAACAATCTGGAGAGTGGGTAGCCGCGGCTCGCTTGGTTATAGATAAGCCCGAAGATTTGCCTATCTCGAAATTGACAGAATATTCCCTGGATGGGTGGAGTAAAGAGGGCATGGTTTTTGCCGAATTATCCCGTTTGTCGATTTTGAAATCGTTTCGCCGCGGCACAAGCCAGGCTCAAGAAAAAATCAGTGAGCCAGAAGTGCTGTTGGGTCTTATACGCGCGGTTAAGGAATATAGCGAGCAAAATGGCATAGATTATTGGTTGTTTTTGTGCCGCCGTTCGATTATGCGTGTTGTCGGCAACATGGGCATGCATATGGATATCATCGGTGATCCCTGCGAGCATCGCGGCATTCGTTATCCATATCTGGCTACTTTGGCAACTGCTTTTAAAGGTATCGCGCAGCGTTCTCCCAAGGTCCATCAAATGTTTTCCAGAAAAAATACATTGGTGACCTACTCAAAATTGATGGAAAGCTCCACCTGGCAAAGCAAGGCTGCTTGAAATTCACTTGCAAATGACAAGCTAAACAGTCAGGGTTCTGTCATCTATTCAAGAAGGGGCAGGTGGCTTGCTTCAAAAACGCCGAGAATGTTTTCGTGCTGCGTAATCCTGCGGTGCGAGAAAATCCCGCCTTAACATCCCTGTTCGGACGCTTGTCCGACCGCGAAAGTCCATTGGACCTTCGGTCCTACTTGCCCCTGTAGGCTCCACGCTGACTTCCCTGCCGGGGAAGCTATCGAATCAAACCCTCCTCCCATTCAATCTATCCTTTGTTTATGACGTAATCCCGGCTAAACAGTCTTTTACTGGTGCCAGACAAGATAGAGCCATTACAATAGTTATTTTGTCTAGGGAACTTTGCGTTTATGTCGAATAGTGAAAGTTACGATTTCAAGAAGCTGAATAGCCTAGTTTATGCTTTCCGGTGTTTGGCTCAAGGAATCGGGTGGTTGCGCCATCCTCAATTGCGAAAGTATATTCTTATTCCTCTGTTAATCAATTTTCTGCTCTTTGCAGGTGCTTTTTCCCTGGCGGCCTATTTTTTTGCCGACTTTCTGGGCTGGCTGATTCCAGCGTGGTTGGAATGGCTACAATGGTTATTGTGGCCTTTGTTTGGCGCCATTTTCATCTTGATTACCTTTTTCAGTTTCACGCTGGTGGCCAATTTACTTGCCTCCCCCTTTTACGACAAATTGGCTTGGCAAACAGAGGTATTAATCACTGGAACAGTTCCGCGTCCGCCAGAAGCAAGTTTTTTCAAATCCATCATCAGGGAAATGAGCGCGGAATTGAGGCGTTTGGGCTATTTTGTTATCCGTTTGATTCCGCTCGGATTGCTTTCCATCATTCCCGGAGTGAATTTAATCGCCCCATTTTTATGGTTATTATTCAATGCTTGGTTCCTTGCCTTAGAATACACGACTTATCCTCTGGCAAACCATGGTTTGCTGTTTCCCGAGCAACGTAAAATTCTTACCCAGGCCAAGTTGGGAACATTGAGTTTGGGAGGAACGATTATGTTGGGCATTGGTATTCCGTTACTCAACATATTGGTTCCGCCCGCCGCTGTCATCGGCGCAACCATTTATTTTACAGGCGCTCGCCGTTAGTCCTGTTAGACTGGCTCGCTTAATAAGCAGGAACCGCTGGGATCGACACCAACAAAACGAACTTCGGCGATTATATTGGTTAAATCTTGGTTATCAGATACGGCTATTCGGGCTTTATGATAATGCGGCGAGTAGCCGTAAAAATGAAGCCCCCCTTCTTTTTTGACTTGTTCCCATAAAACCGTGGCTGTTTTTCCGATTTGTTGTGTAAGCGCTGAGTGTCGCATCTTGGCTACAAGTTGATGCAATTCTTGACTGCGGATTTTTTTGATTTCAGCGGGAACCTGGTTGGGAAAGGTTGCAGCGGGCGTACCATGGCGGGGCGAATAGCTGAATATGTGAACATGGGAAAAACCAATCTCCTGGACCATGGTTTTGGTCAGGTAAAAGTCTTCTTCGCTTTCACCGGGAAAGCCCACAATAATGTCAGTGGTTAGATTGATGTCAGGCACAAAACGATGCGCCGTTTCAACCAGCTTAAAAAAATCTTCGCGCCGGCAACGACGCCCCATGCGTTTTAGAATGGCGTCTGAGCCGCTTTGCAATGGAAGGTGCAGGTGGGGCATTAGTCTGGGGTTTTGAAAAAGCTCGAAAAAACCTTCAGAAAGCTCCCACGGTTCTAAAGAGCCCAGACGGATTCTGGGAATATCCGTTCTTTCCAGGAGCGCATGGAGCAGGTCTCCAAGAGAGCATCTAAGATCACTGCCGTAGCCTCCCAAATGCACCCCGGTAATCACAATTTCATGAAAGCCTTGGGCATGCAGAGCACAGACTTCATCAACAATAGCCTCGATCGGGCGGCTGCGTTCCTCTCCGCGGGCAATGGTGACAATGCAAAAGGTGCAGCGGTGCCGGCAGCCATCCTGGACTTTGATAAAGGCTCTTTGCCGAGTGCGTATAAAGGGCGCTGGCATATCTGCTTGTGGCACTGCGACTTCGTTACTTTCAATAAGCGATTGGGCTAGCGTTACCAATTGTTCCTTATCCCGATTCAGCACCACCAAATCGACGCCCAGTTCCCGGGCTGCCTGATCAGGATGCAACGTTGCGTAACAGCCGCTGACCACCACTTTTGCCGCGGGGTTTTGCCGTTGCATACGGCGGATAAGCTGACGGGACTTTCGCACCGCCTCGCTGGTCACGGCGCAGGTATTGACAATCACCAGATCCGCTTGATTGGCGGGCACGATTTGGCTACCGGCGGACTGGAAGTGCCGGGCCCAGGCTTCTGATTCGGCTTCATTCAGGCGGCAGCCTAAGGTTTCAAAAGCGACCTGCATCATAATAATTATTGCCTATGAATTTTTCGCAACCATGGCGTTCCGGCATTCAGTCCGTGGGGGACCGTGAATCCAGCCGTGGAGCCTTGATGGCGGCTATTCCGACCAGTTCACCTCAGGATATCAAGCTGCCAACTCGTTATTGCCATGGAAAAATTTATCCAAAGAACCAATAGCCAATCAAAACGGCGGCCGTTAATCCTGCAACATCTGCCAACAAACTGCAAGCCAGCGCATGACGGACGTTTTTGATTCCCACCGCGCCGCAATAGACCGACAACACATAAAAAGTGGTTTCCGTACTGCCTTGCATGATAGAGGCAATGCGCCCCGGCAGGGAGTCGGGACCATGAGTTCGCATGGCGTCAATCATCATGGCCCGGGCACCACTGCCGCTAAAAGGTTTCATCAAGGCGGTGGGAAGCGTATCCACGAAGCGGGCATCCAGTGAATGGGAGAGCAACATATCACGCAATCCGTGGGTTACCAAGTCCATGGCGCCACTGGCTCGCAGCAGACCAATGGCGGCGAGCATGGCCACCAAATAGGGAATAATGGTCACGGCAGTCTGAAAACCTTCTTTAGCGCCTTCGATGAAAGCTTCATAAGCATTCACATTTTTCCATAGGGCGGCGATCAAAAAGAGCGCGATAATTCCCAAGAGCAAGCTGTGGCCAATCAAAGTGGATTGTTTTTGCATGGTGTCCTGATCGAGATGGGACAGCCATAACGCCATCCCCAGGATTATTCCGCTGAACCCAAGGAAATACGCCACAATTACCGGGTCCCACCAACGGATTTTTTGCGCCATCATGACTGCCAGCAAGCCTGCCAGTGTGGAGCAGTAGGTTGCCAGCAAAATGGGCAAAAACACGTCGGTGGGATTGGCGGCCCCCAATTGCGCGCGATAAGTGAAGACAGTCACTGGAATTAAGGTGACTGCCGAAGTGTTGATCACTAAAAACAATATTTGGGCGTTGCTCAAAGCTTGTGGATGAGGATTTAGGGATTGCAGTGAGCGCATGGCCTGAATGCCCAATGGCGTGGCGGCATTATCCAGGCCAAGAGCGTTGGCGGCCATGTTCATGGTAATGGCGCCCAGCGCCGGGTGATCGGAGGGCACATCGGGCAACAGGCGTTTGAACAAGGGCGTTAACCCGCGGGTCAGCAATGTCACCAACCCTGCTTGTTCGCCAATTCTGAGGATGCCAAGCCACAGCGCCAAAATACCGGTCAGTCCCAGGGAAATTTCAAAGGCGGTTTTGGCCATGCTAAATAAGGAGGCGATCATGCGGCTAAATACCTCGCCATCACCCAAGAAAAAAAACTGGATCAAGCCGGTGATGAATGCGGTCAGGAACAGGCCGGTCCAAACAAGATTCAACATAGGGCTCAATCCATAAAAAAACCCCGAGTCATGCCTTCCTGGCACGTCTCGGGGTTAGGTTGTTGCCGCCGATGGCGGGGAGGGAGGAGGGGGGTAGAGGGCAGAATCACCGCCACCTTCGCAACAACCACGGTCTAAAGTTTGGCACAACGACGGGATTTAACTGTGACTTTGTTCACAGATTAGATATCTTCCGCAAATTTTTTTGCATAACCCACGTAATTGCTGGGCGTGAGAGCCAGCAATCTTTTTTTTGCCGGTTCAGGAAGATCCAATTCGGCGATAAATTCCTGTATCGCCGCAGCGTCAATCCGGCGTCCCCGGGTAAGTTCTTTTAACTTTTCGTAAGGTTGCTCGATGCCATAACGGCGCATCACGGTTTGAATAGCTTCCCCCAAGACCTCCCAGTTGGCATCCAGGTCTTCGGCGAGCCTATTTCCATCGATTTCCAGCTTGGCCATGCCCTTGAGCGTGCTTTGCAGGGCGATTCGGGTATAACCTATAGCCACTCCCAGGTTGCGCAGGACCGTGGAGTCAGTCAAATCCCTTTGCCAACGGGAAATAGGCAACTTCTCCGCCAGATGACGGGCAACTGCATTGGCCAGTCCCAAGTTTCCCTCGGAATTTTCAAAATCAATGGGGTTGACTTTATGAGGCATGGTGGAAGAGCCCACTTCCCCCGCTACGGTTTTTTGGCGGAAATAACCTAAAGCAATGTAACCCCAAATATCACGATTGAAATCGATGAGAATGGTATTGAAACGACTCAGGCAATCGAAAAATTCCGCCAGATAATCGTGAGGTTCGATTTGCGTGGTATAAGGATTCCAGCTCAGCCCCAAGTCTTCAACAAATCGTTTTGAAAAAAGTGGCCAGTCAATATCGGGATAAGCGACGGCATGGGCATTGTAATTGCCCACCGCGCCGTTGATTTTGCCCAGGATTGCCACATCGGCCAATTGCTTGCGCTGGCGCTGCAAACGATAGATGACATTGGCTATTTCTTTCCCCAAGGTGGTTGGGCTAGCGGGTTGGCCGTGGGTGCGCGACAGCATGGGAATCGCAGCGGCGAGATGGGCCAATCGGCGCGTTTCCTCGATAAGCTCGTCAACCAAGGGCAGCAGGGTTTCTTCCCTTCCTGTTTTGAGCATCAGTCCATAGGCCAGGTTATTGATATCTTCAGAGGTACAGGCGAAATGAATAAATTCAGAAATTTTTGCCAGTTCCGGCTGCCGATTGACTTTTTCTTTAAGAAAATATTCAACTGCCTTGACGTCGTGATTGGTGGTCCGCTCTATTTGCTTGATTTGGGCAGCGTCTGCTTCAGAGAAATCCAGCAGTATTTCTTCGAGAAAGTGCTTGGCTTGCGGTGAAAGCGGCGGCACTTCAGCAATGGCTGGCTCATTTGCCAAAGCCTCCAGCCAGCGGACTTCCACAAGCACCCGATAGCGAATCAAGCCGTATTCGCTGAAAATTGGCCGTAGAACGTCATTTTTATCGGCATAACGGCCATCGAGAGGAGAAATTGCAGTCAGTGGTTTCATTGATTTCCTTTGAAATAAATTGCTCAGATTTTTTGGAGAAGAAAATGCCTAAGCTTCTAATGTCGAAAGCGCTTGCTTTTCTTTGCAAACAACCGATTCGATGACACCGCCGCCCAGACAGACTTCGCCATCATAAAAGACAATGGATTGTCCTGGCGTGATGGCGCGTTGGGGTTGGTCAAAAACTATCCGGCAACGATTGTCCTCATCATAAAGGACCTTACAGGGTTGATCCTTTTGCCGGTAACGGATTTTGGCCGTGCATGCCAAAGGCAGAGAAGGCTCCACGCCGCTTAACCATTCCAGTTGCCCGACCTCCAATTCGTTATGGAATAACATCGGGTGATCATGCCCTTGGCCGACAATCAATACATTGCGCTGCAAGTCCTTGCCAATGAGATACCAAGGTTCTTGGTTGGCCCCAGCCCGTCCACCAATGCCCAACCCTTGGCGTTGACCTAATGTGTAATACATCAGTCCTAAATGTTCGCCAATGACTTCGCCATCCGGGGTTTCAATGAGGCCAGGCCGAGCCGGAAGATAGCGCCGCAAAAAGTCCCGGAATTTGCGTTCGCCGATGAAGCAAATCCCGGTGCTGTCTTTCTTACTGTGGTTGGGGAATCCGCAGCGCTTGGCAATGGCGCGCACTTCTGCTTTTTCAAGATCCCCGAGGGGAAACAGGGTTCGCGATAAGGCTTCTTGACCGATGGCATAGAGAAAATAGCTCTGATCTTTATTGCCATCAACGCCTCTGAGAAGTTCAAACCGGCCGAAGCGGCGGCGAACCCGAGCGTAATGGCCAGTAGCGATATATTCAGCGCCTAGATCAAGCGCATAATCCAGGAAAGCTTTGAACTTGATATGTTTATTGCACAAGATGTCGGGGTTGGGCGTTCTCCCCGCGCGGTATTCGGCCAGGAAATGAGAAAAAACCTCGTCCCAGTATTCGGCGGCGAAGTTGACCGTCGCCAGTTCTATGCCGAGCCGGTCGCAGACTTGTTGGGCGTCTTCCAGATCCTGCAAGGCAGTGCAATATTTGGTGCCATCGTCCTCGTCCCAGTTCTTCATGAACAGTCCGCTGACTTTATGGCCTTGTTCCAGTAATTTCCAGGCAGTGACAGAAGAGTCAACACCTCCTGACATGCCGACAATTATTTTGCTCATTGGGGTAAAAAAGATTGCAATAACGTTAATGGGTATCGCTGGCCGCTTTCGTAACTAGCGATAGTTTCAAGTACCAAAGGGCTGCGCAAGGAGGATTGTCTTTCTTCCAACGCCTGGCGTGTCAGCCAATGCGTAGCGATGATTTCTTCATCCAAGGCGAGGTTTGTGTGTTTGTCGGATACTTTGCCAGTAAAAGTAAAACGCAGAAAAGTCTTTTCTTGGTAGCTGGCTTGCCACAGGGAAACAGCGATTAACCACCGGGGCTCAAAGTCGCGCCCGGTTTCTTCAAGCACTTCTCTGGTAATTGCCTGGATCAACGATTCACCAGGTTCCAAATGCCCTGCCGGCTGGTTAAAGACATGTTTGCCACCTATGACTTCTTCCACCATCAAATAACGACCTTCCCGTTCAATAACGGCAGCAACGGTAACATTAGGTTTCCAAATCATCGCAAACTAATGATGCTATTTTAAATGGCTATTTTACTTCATCGAAACGCTGAATAATTCATCCGTGAATTTTCAGCGTGCAAAAAAACGAAAAGATTGCTTTTCGTTTTTTGCACAAAATCAATTGCTTGATGCAATTGATTTTGGCGCCACATCCCTGTGCCGCAGGAATCTCTGAAAAAAATCAGAGATTCCTCAATCGCAAACCAACCTTGCCAAAATGCATGGTAAAGAAAATAATGGCTTTGCTTTGTTGAAGATCCACCTGCAGGAGCTGTAATGACCTATCAACTCAAAAACTTGCCGTTTTCGGTCAAAGTGTTGTTCTCATCCTATTTGATTATTATTTCCATTGGGTATTTTATTGCTTTACTGCAAATCTTATTTACTCATGGCCTTGCGGACAGCAAATTTGGGCTCTCAATCTCGGATATCGTATATAGTTATTATGGTAACCGCTCAGGATCTAAACTGGAGACCATGCTTAACGGCCCCATGAAACCCTACGCCCCGGCTGAGGAACGTTTTGCAATCATCCAATGGGTGCGTGAAGGCGCCAAGCCCAAAGTTTACCAAGAGAAAATCAAGCCAATCATCGAAAAGCGCTGCGTTGCCTGCCATCATGCCGGTGCACCCATACCTGATTTCACTAAATTTGACGAGTTGCGCAAACGCGCGGAAACTGATACGGGCATCACCTTGCAATCCCTCGTGCGAGTCAGCCATATCCATTTGTTTGGCATTGCTTTTATTTTCATGTTTGTGGGCATTATTTTTTGTTTTGCCGCAGGCGTGCCCGAACCGTTAAAGGCGATTGCCGTGGTCATGCCGTTTTTGTTTCAAATACTCGATATCGCCTCATGGTGGCTGACCAAGCTCAGCCCCCATTTTGCCTGGCTTGTCATTGCAGGCGGCGCCGGCATGGCGATGTCTTTCGTTTTTATGTGGATTATCTCCATGTATGAAATGTGGATTCTCCCCATCCACGACAGAATGAGAAATAAAATCAAAACAGAATCCTTGACGGCGTATATGCGCCGCAAAGACTGAACCTGGGATAAAATCGAGGGTCTTAACGGAAAGTTGTGACAAGTGGTGGATAAAAAGCATTTTCTGAAACAAGTCATAGCACATCGAGCCATGTCGCAATATAATGACGACAAGGCAAATGACGGCGGTACTGCGGTACAGGAAGCCAAGCCAAAACTCAAACAACCGCCGCTGTTTAGAGTAATCTTGTTAAATGACGACTTTACACCCATGGACTTTGTCGTCGAGGTGCTGATGCAGTTTTTCGCGATGAGTGAAGAGAAAGCGACACAGGTAATGTTGCACGTCCATACGCGCGGCGTAGGGGTATGCGGCGTGTTCTCCAAGGATGTGGCAGAAACCAAGGTTAACCAAGTTAATGAATATTCCAGGCGCCATCAGCATCCGCTGTTGTGCACAATGGAAGAGGTATAGGTAACAGGCGACATGCTAAGCAAAGAATTGGAGCAATCTTTAAATTCAGCGTTTAAACACGCACACGACAAACGTCACGAGTACATCACGGTCGAGCATCTGTTGCTGGCGATGTTGGACAATAGTTCCGCCGTTGAAGTGCTCAAGGCTTGTGGTGGCAATGTAGAACAACTGCGGCGCGAGCTTTATCAGTTCCTTGATGAAACCACCCCATTGATTCCGCCGGGGATCAATCGGGAAACACAGCCTACCTTGGGCTTTCAGCGTGTCTTGCAGCGGGCAGTGTTTCATGTGCAGTCGTCTGGTAAAAAAGAAGTTACCGGCGCCAATATTCTGGTGGCCATTTTTAGCGAACAAGACTCCCATGCCGTGTACTTACTGCATAAACAAGATATTACTCGCCTGGATGTAGTGAACTTCATCGCCCATGGCATTTCCAAAGTTAAGGACGAATCGGAAAATGATGCCCACACTCAGGATATGAGCGAAGCTGCAGAAGACAGCCCCAACAGTAATTCTTCCAGCAATCCGCTGGAAATGTATGCCACCAACTTGAATGAAGCTGCCCGGGAAGGGCGGATTGACCCCTTGATTGGTCGTGATTTGGAAATAGAGCGCACCATTCAGGTCTTATGCCGGCGGCGCAAAAACAATCCTTTGCTGGTAGGTGAGGCAGGCGTTGGTAAAACTGCCATTGCAGAAGGGTTGGCCAAAAAAATTGTCGAGGAAGAAGTCCCGGAAGTATTAACCAATGCTGTGATCTATGCTTTGGATCTTGGCGCATTGGTAGCGGGGACGAAATACCGAGGGGATTTCGAGAAACGTCTGAAGGCATTACTGGCGCAACTTAAAAAGCAACCTGAGGCCATTCTTTTTATTGATGAAATTCATACCATCATCGGCGCCGGTTCTGCGTCCGGCGGCGTGATGGATGCCTCCAACCTGATCAAGCCGGTGTTGGCTTCAGGAGAGCTACGCTGCATTGGTTCCACCACTTATCAGGAATACCGCGGTATTTTCGAAAAAGATCGCGCTTTGGCTCGCCGCTTTCAAAAAATTGATGTTCACGAGCCTAGTGTGGATGAAACCTTTGAAATCCTCAAAGGGCTCAAAACCCGGTTTGAAGAACATCACGCCGTCAAATATACCGAAGCGGCATTAAAAACAGCAGCCGAACTATCGGCTCGCTATATTACCGACCGCCATCTGCCAGACAAGGCCATCGATGTCATTGATGAAGCAGGTGCGCGTCAACGCTTGATGCAGGAACAAGAGCGCCGGGAAGTTATCGACATTGAAGAAATAGAGCACATTGTCGCAAAAATCGCGCGTATTCCGCCAAGAACGGTTTCTGCCAGCGACAAGGACAAGCTTAAAGATTTAGAGAAAAACCTCAAGATGCTGGTTTATGGGCAGGATCAAGCCATTGCCACCTTGTCTGCCGCGATCAAATTAGCCCGGGCCGGCTTGTCCACGGAACGTAAGCCCATCGGTGCATTTTTACTAGCAGGGCCAACAGGGGTTGGCAAAACCGAAGTCACTCGCCAGCTGGCCAAGTTATTAGGGGTGGAGCTGATTAGATTTGATATGTCCGAATATATGGAAAGACACACTGTCTCCCGCCTGATCGGCGCGCCTCCTGGCTATGTTGGTTATGATCAGGGCGGCTTATTAACGGAAGAAGTCAATAAACATCCCCACGCCGTTCTGCTGTTGGATGAAATTGAAAAAGCCCACCCCGATGTCTTCAATTTACTGCTGCAAGTGATGGATCACGGCACCCTTACCGATAACAATGGACGCAAGGCGGATTTCCGCAACATTATTTTGGTGATGACCACCAACGCCGGGGCCTCCGAATCGAGCCGCGCGTCCATTGGGTTTACCGCCCAGGATCACAGCACCGATAGCATGAAAGTGATCGAAAAAACCTTTACCCCCGAGTTCAGGAACCGGCTGGATGCCGTGGTTCAGTTCAATCCCCTGTCGCGGGATATTATCGGCCAGGTAGTGGACAAGTTTATATTCGAACTGGAATCCCAATTAGCTGATCGGGGAGTGACCTTGCAGCTAACGCCCCAAGCGCGGGAATGGTTGGCGGAAAAAGGCTACGACCCGCAAATGGGAGCGCGACCCATGGCCAGGGTAATTCAAGAATTTGTTAAAAAGCCCCTGGCGGAAGACTTGCTTTTCGGCCGGCTAACCGAAGGCGGGCATGTGAAGTTCTTTCTACAGGATGGCAGATTGCAGTTCTCGATTGACGATAAAAAGCCGGTGGCCCCTGCGTAAATGACGCAGGGGTAGTTATTTGAGGCGAAAGGTGATTCGACCCTTGCTTAAGTCGTAGGGGGTCATTTCTACCTTGACCCGGTCACCGGTGAGGATGCGAATATAATGTTTGCGCATCTTGCCGGAGATATGAGCGGTGATTACATGGCCGTTGTCAAGCTTGACCCGGAACATTGTATTGGGAAGCGTCTCTATGACGGTGCCTTCCATTTCGATGACGTCTTCTTTTGCCATAAATTCGGTTTCTTTGTAAAGATCCATTGAGAAAGTCGGAATCATACCATAAGCACTGATACCGAACTACCACCGAGTGCGTCTCCCTCAGAACCACGTCCTTGAATACATCAAGGATTGATTGAAGGGGCAGGTGGTCTGATTCGAAAGCCGCGCCGGCAGGGATGCCGGCGTGGAGCCTAGAGGGATGTATTTACGGCGTTTTTCGGAGCAGACCACCTGCCCCGCCTTGAATAGATAAGGGAACCCTGGTGCATCCTCAGGCGCCTATTGAATACCGGGGGGCTTAAAAATCGGGGTAGGGCATGTTTTTATCATATATGGCCTAACTGGTTATGAATTATCCGACACTCTCGCATTTTCTTTCTTTCGCCAGGCAAAGCGTTGATTTCTGGCATTATTTCTGGCGCCGTTTCAATGAAAGCCACTGCACCCATAGCGCTGCCGCGCTTTCTTACACTACGCTATTAGCGTTAGTGCCATTAATGGCGGTTTCACTTGCGGTTTTTGCTGCTTTCCCGGCTTATCAAGAAGTCAGCGCCAAATTGCAGGATTTTCTTTTTGAAAACCTGGTGCCCGCGGCCCGGGAAACCATTCAGGCCTATTTCTATACTTTTGCGGAAAAGGCAAAAAAGCTTACAGGTCCCGGGATTATCTCTTTGATTGCAACGGCTTTGTTGCTGATGGCGACCATTGAGAAGTCCCTGAATGTGATTTGGGGTGCGCAGCCCTACAAAGCTTTCCTCCGCCGGTTCTTGATGTATTGGTCGGTTTTAACATTGGGGCCATTACTCATTGGGGCGGGTATCGCCATTACTTCCCAATTCATCGCCATGCCTTGGTTTTCAGAGGCGGCAAAGCCCATTGTGGAAAGGTCTTTTTGGATTAAATTGTTGCCTTTTGTGCTGGAGGCATTTGCTTTCGCGCTGCTTTTTCAAATTGTCCCGAATGCCAAGGTTCGCGTAAGTTATGCTGCTATTGGCGGCATTGTCAGTGCAATTTTATTTGAACTTGCAAAAGCGGGATTCGCTTTTTATATTGCCCGCTTTCCAACCTATGAAGCTATCTATGGCGCACTGGCCGCGGTTCCAATTTTTTTGGTTTGGCTCTATGTATCGTGGGTTGTAACGCTCATGGGCGCGCAGTTTACCTATTGTTTGCACACCTTTCGCTATGCGGGGGGAGAGGAATCAGCAATGGATGCCAGCCATGATCTATTGCTTGCCTATCGGGTTTTGCGCGCCATCTGGTGTGGGCAATGTGAAAACCAACTTCTCACCGTGGAAGGTCTTGGCAAGTTGATGCCAAAAACGCCACAAAGCGCAATTGTCAAGGCGCTCTCTATTTTGAAACAGAACCATTGGATAACAGAGGATCAGAATGGGGGCTGGCTATTGTTGCGCGATCCTCATCTTGCCTCGTTGTGTGAACTTTATCTCAGTCATTCCTATATACTTCCCCGTGTTTCCAATGTTGATAGGGAATTAAGAAAACATTTGGAGCCTATCAATAAAAGCATTAACGAAAATTTTGATGTACCGTTGGCGACACTTTTTTCAGAAGCGCTTGACGCTAAACAGAATTCTACGATAACTTAACTGACTACTTTTCATTTGACGAACACGGGACGGGTTTGAGATTTCAATCGGATTTTCCCAATTCAATTATTAACGCGATGGTTTTGGTGATTTAAGTGGAGTTGAGTGGCGCGGAAATTGTAGTCCAATGCTTGAAAGACGAAGGGGTTGAATTCATCTTCGGATACCCTGGCGGGGCGGTATTACACATCTATGACGCCTTGTTTGGCCAGGAAGATGTCAAGCATGTTCTTGTCCGCCATGAGCAAGGGGCAACCCACATGGCTGATGGTTATGCGCGCGCCACGGGCAGGCCTGGCGTCGTTTTGGCAACTTCAGGACCCGGGGCCACCAACTTGGTCACGGGGATTGCGACAGCCTATATGGATTCGATTCCACTGGTGGTATTGACCGGCCAGGTGCCGAGCCCGGTAATTGGCAGCGACGCCTTTCAAGAGTGTGATACCGTCGGTATCACCCGGCCTTGCGTAAAGCATAATTTCTTGGTCAAGGACCGCCGCAAACTGGCCGAAACCATCAAAAAAGCTTTTTACATCGCCACCACCGGACGTCCTGGGCCGGTGCTCGTGGACATCCCCAAGGATATTACCGATCCGGCCATAAAAGTGCCTTACCACTATCCGGATAAGGTATCGCTGCGGTCTTACAAGCCGAAGATTGAGGGCAATCACCGCCAAATAAAAAAAGCAGCCGACCTTATTCTCGCAGCCAAAAGGCCGATGATTTATTCAGGGGGCGGCGTCGTACTCGGTGAAGCCGCGACGGAATTGACGGAATTGACCCGGTATCTCGGGTTTCCCATCACTAACACCCTGATGGGTTTGGGGGCTTATCCCGGCACCGATCGCCAATTTCTCGGTATGTTGGGGATGCATGGCACCTATGAGGCGAATATGGCGATGCACGAATGTGATGTGTTAATTGCCATCGGCGCCCGTTTTGACGATCGCGTCACGGGCAAGCTTAGCGAGTTTTGCCCTTACGCAAAAATTATCCATATTGATGTGGATCCTGCTTCCATCGCCAAAACCGTACCGGTGGATATTCCCATAGTCGGCCAGGTTAAACCGGTGTTGGCCGATTTAATTACCATTCTCAAGGCTTCCGGAAAGCAACCAGACCCAGACGCCTTGGCGAGTTGGTGGAAAAAAATCGAAGCATGGCGCTCCCTTGGCTGTCTGAAGTATCCTCAAGATAGCCCTTTGATCAAACCTCAATACGTCATTGAACAGTTGTGGCAGAGAGTGCCGGAGGCCTATGTCACTTCTGATGTAGGGCAACATCAGATGTGGGTGGCTCAGTATTTCAAGTTTGATCAACCCCGCCATTGGATTAATTCCGGGGGGCTTGGCACCATGGGGTTTGGGATGCCTGCGGCGATTGGCGTCAAGCTGGCTTTTCCGGATCAACCGGTGGTTTGCGTTACCGGTGAGGCAAGTATTCAAATGTGTATTCAGGAGCTGTCGACCGCCTTGCAATATAAAGCGCCGATCAAAATCGTTAACCTAAATAATCGCTATATGGGCATGGTGCGCCAATGGCAGGAATTTACCTATGAAAGCCGCTATTCCCATTCTTATATGGATACCCTGCCCGATTTCGTGAAATTGGCCGAGGCTTATGGTCATGTGGGCATGAGAATTGAAAAACCAGAAGATGTCGGTGCGGCTTTGGAAGAAGCCTTCAAGCTGAAGGAGCGGTTGGTCTTCATGGATTTCATCACCGACCGCACCGAGAATGTTTATCCCATGGTCGAAGCGGGCAAGGCTCAACACGAAATGCGCCTCCCTCCCTGGATTTACACCGACAGGGAGTTGGCGTGATGCGTCATATTATTTCGCTGCTGCTGGAAAATGAAGCCGGGGCACTGTCCCGCGTGGCCGGATTGTTTTCCGCCCGGGGTTACAACATTGAAGCTTTGACCGTTGCGCCCACCGAAGACCTTACTTTATCGCGCATGACGATTGTGACCCGTGGCGATGATCGCATTATTGAGCAAATTACCAAACAGCTCAATAAATTGATTGATGTCGTTAAATTGATTGATATTTCCGAGGCCAATCATATCGAGCGTGAATTAATGCTGATCAAAGTCCGCGCAAAGGGGGCGGCTAGAGAAGAAATCAAGCGTTTGGCAGAGATTTTCCGAGGCAGAATCCTGGATGTCACTTCTACGACTTATGTTATTGAAATCACGGGAAACAGCGCCAAGCTGGATGCTTTTATCGATAATTTGGATAATAGCTTGATTCTTGAATTGGCGCGTTCTGGGCCCACGGGCATGCTACGCGGTGAAAAAGCCTTACACCTATAACCTAAATTTTGCAAGTGTTTCGGTATTCGGCTGCCAAATCAAGCCTTTATACTGCGTTGGCTGCGCCAATTTTATGCTCGAAGTAGCGCTGCTACTCCTGCGCGAAAATTGGCTTGCCGCCTTGCCTAAAACCTTGCTTGACACCCTCGGTGCTCGAATCACTTGCAGAATTCAGGTATAAACCATTAGACGGATATTACGCCAACCAAAACCAACAGAAAAGAGGAAATCCATGCAGGTTTATTACGACAAAGACGCCGATCTTTCCATCATTCAAGCCAAAAAGGTAACCATTATCGGTTATGGCTCTCAAGGTCATGCCCACGCCAATAATTTGAAGGACTCAGGCGTTGACGTGACTGTCGGGCTGCGGCCCGGCTCCGGTTCCTGGGTCAAGGCGGAAAAAGCTGGATTGAAAGTGCTGCCGGTTGCTGACGCCGTCAATGGTGCTGATGTGGTCATGGTGCTAGCCCCCGATGAACACCAACCCAAGTTGTATCGGGAGGAAATTGAGCCGAATATCGAACAAGGCGCGGCTTTGGCTTTCGCGCACGGTTTTAATATCCATTTTCAGCAGATTGAGCCCCGCACCGACCTTGACGTTATCATGATTGCCCCCAAGGGGCCCGGGCATTTGGTGCGCTCCACTTATACTCAAGGGGGCGGCGTACCCACCTTGATTGCCATTTATCAAAACGCCTCGGGACAAGCCAAGGAAATCGCCCTTTCCTATGCCTCTGCCAATGGTGGTGGCCGGGCGGGGATTATCGAGACCAACTTCAGGGAAGAAACGGAGACCGATCTTTTTGGCGAGCAGGCGGTGCTTTGCGGTGGCGCTACCGCTTTGGTTCAGGCCGGCTTTGAAGTCTTGACCGAAGCAGGCTATGCCCCGGAAATGGCCTATTTTGAATGTCTGCATGAGCTTAAATTGATTGTCGACCTCATGTACGAAGGCGGTATCGCCAACATGCGCTACTCTATTTCCAATACTGCGGAATATGGCGACCTGACCCGCGGTCCCAGGGTTATCAATGAGGAAACCAAGGCGGAAATGCGCAGAATTTTGAAGGAAATTCAAAATGGCGAGTTTGCTCGGGAATTCATTCTCGAAAACCAGGCAGGTTCGCCCACATTAAAAGCAAAACGCCGTCTGGGCCGCGAACACCCCATTGAAAGCGTAGGGGCCAAATTGCGGGATATGATGCCCTGGATAAAGTCCAACAAACTGGTGGATACCGAAAAGAACTGATCCAGACATTTTCAGGTACCCAGGAAATATGACACTTTCTAGGACAATAATTTCTTGCGAAACTGCCCCTTTGGGAAGCTCTGAGAATTCATCCATGAATTCTCAGAGTATAAAAAATCAATAACTTGATGTGATTGATTTTGCTGGGACGTTCCTGTATCAAAGGAAAGGTGGCGGTTTCTGCTTTTCAGTAGGGGCTCAGAGCTAAAGGTAACTTGTGAATACCGAAGAAACCACCGCACGTAAAAAGCGCCGTGGCATCTATTTGCTTCCCAATCTTTTTACCACGGGCTGCTTGTTTTGCGGTTTTTACGCGATTACCGCGGCGATGAATGGGAAGTTTGATTACGCCGCGTTCTCAATCTATGCCGCGATGGTCATGGATGGTCTGGATGGCCGCGTCGCAAGGCTGACCCATACCGAAAGTGATTTTGGGGCGGAGTATGACAGCCTGTCCGATATGATTTCCTTTGGCATTTCACCCGCCTTGGTGATGTATTTGTGGTCGCTATCTTCCCTGGCAAAACTGGGTTGGTTTGCGGCCTTTGTTTATGCTGCCGCCACCGCGTTGCGGCTGGCGCGGTTTAATACGCAACTGGTCGCGCAAGACAAGCGCTATTTCCAAGGCTTGCCCAGTCCATCGGCAGCCGCAATTGTCGCCGGATTGATCTGGATAGGGGAAACCTATGGCTTAACCGGCGAAGCATTGCGCTATATTGCGGTGGCGGTCACTACTGCCGCTGCTTTATTGATGGTAAGTAATATCCGTTACTATAGTTTCAAGGAAATTGATATCCGCGGCCGCATTCCCTTCATGGTTGCCATTGCGCTTATGCTTGGGTTTGCCGTGGTCTTTACCAATCCCCCATTAATGTTGTTTTTGATTTTCGCTAGCTACGCGCTTTCAGGTCCACTCATGACCTTGCTGTTATTGCGAAAACGCCGGAGGGAAAAACGCCAGGGCCGATAGGCAACTTGGCAAATGGGTTAATAAAGAGTATATTTAGAAAAATCAAAGTATTACAGACTTAAGCGCATGAAAACTTTCCCGAACCCTAAATCATTGCTTTTTGCTGGAAAAGCTTGTTTCTGCGCTTTCTTTGCTTTGGTGATGCGTCTACTGCCCCGTCTGGGGCATTAATGATTGTTTCAAGTAATTTGACATTCCACTATCAAGACGCAATACCAAAGGAAATCCATCCATGAAAGACAAATTAATTATCTTTGACACCACCTTGCGCGATGGCGAGCAAAGCCCCGGCGCCTCCATGAACAAAGACGAGAAGGTCCGCATTGCCAAAGCACTGGAAAGGCTCAAGGTAGATGTCATCGAAGCAGGTTTCCCTGCCGCCAGTCCGGGAGATTTTGAAGCGGTGCATGCAGTAGCGCAAGCCGTCAAGGAAAGCACTGTCTGCGGGTTGGCCCGGGCATTAAAGAAAGACATTGAAAAAGCCGGCGAGGCATTGAAACCCGCGCAACGGGCCCGTATTCATACCTTTATTGCGACATCCCCTATCCACATGGAGCGTAAACTGCGCATGAGCCCGGATCAGGTGGTGGAACACGCGGTCGAAGCGGTAAAATTGGCGCGGCGTTTTACCGATGATGTGGAATTCTCGCCGGAAGACGCTGGCCGTTCCGAAGAGGACTTTCTGTGCCGGATTTTAGAAGCGGTCATTGCCGCTGGGGCCACGACTGTCAATATTCCTGATACTGTCGGATACAGTTTGCCCCATGAGTTTGGCGGCATGATTGCCCGCTTGCGATCCAGGATTCCCAATTCGGATCAGGCGATTTTCTCGGTTCATTGCCACAATGATTTGGGATTGGCAGTGGCTAATTCGCTGTCGGCTGTTCTCAATGGCGCCCGCCAGATTGAATGCACTATCAATGGATTGGGCGAGCGGGCCGGCAATGCCGCCCTTGAAGAGGTCGTCATGGCCATCAAGACCCGCCAGGATGCTTTTCCATGTGATACCTCCGTTGAAACCCAGGAAATTGTTCCCTGCTCCAAATTGGTGGCCAGTATTACAGGATTTCCGGTGCAGCCCAATAAGGCCATTGTAGGCGCCAATGCTTTTGCCCATGAATCCGGCATTCATCAGGATGGCGTCCTCAAAAGCCGGGAAACCTATGAAATCATGCGCGCCGAAGATGTGGGTTGGAGCGCTAACCGTATGGTGCTGGGAAAACATTCGGGACGCAATGCTTTTCGAACCCGAATGAAAGAATTGGGTATCGAATTTGATTCCGAAGAAGCGCTCAATGACGCCTTTTCCCGCTTCAAACAATTGGCGGATAAAAAGCACGAAATTTTTGACGAAGACTTGCAGGCGCTGATCAGCGAACAAATCTTCGAGGCGGAGTCCGAATGGGTGAAATTGATTTCCTTGCATGTGTGCGCGGATACTGGAGAGACTCCCAGATCGGAAGTTGTCCTCAAGATTGACGGCGAAGAAAAACGTGGTTATGCGGAAGGCAGCGGCGTGGTGGATGCCACCTTGAAGGCTATTGAATCCCTGGTGCAAACCGGCGCCAATTTGTTGCTCTATTCGGTCAACAATATCACCTCCGGCACCGATGCCCAGGGAGAGGTTACGGTACGGCTGGAGAAAGCCGGCCGCATCGTCCAGGGCCAAGGCGCGGATACGGATATCGTCATCGCTTCGGCTAAGGCTTATATCAATGCGGTCAATAAATTGCTGAGCCCTCAGCAGCGTCAACATCCCCAGGCGGGAGATGTATGAACCCAAGGCACGTTTCTTATTTGCAGGCCATGGGTATCCCGGTTTGGGTCCAGCGCCGCCTATCCTCGCCGGGAGTGGTAATGACTAGCGTGAGTCCCGAAGACGAATGGGGGCGGCTGGAACAGGAAGTCGCAAATTGCGCCAAATGTCCATTACACAAAACCCGTACCCAAACGGTTTTTGGTGTGGGCAACAAGAACGCCGACTGGATGTTGATCGGGGAAGCGCCGGGAGAACAAGAAGATCTGCAAGGAGAGCCCTTTGTGGGAAGGGCTGGGCAACTGTTGAATGAGATGTTGCGCGCGCTGCATCTCTCTCGTGAAGAAGTCTATATTGCCAATATTCTAAAATGCCGGCCGCCTGCAAATCGTGACCCAAAGCCTGAAGAGGTGGCTGCTTGCGAACCTTACCTGAAGCGCCAGATTGCCTTGGTGCAACCCAAAATCATTCTCGCCGTAGGAAGAATCGCCGCCCAGAACTTGCTCAAAACGACCCAGCCCCTTTCCCGTCTTAGAGGTAAGGTGCATTCCTATGACGATATCCCCGTTATTGTGGTGTATCATCCTGCGTATCTGCTGCGAAACCCTATCGCTAAACGCCAAGCGTGGGAGGATCTGAAATTAGCATTTAAGGTTTATTCTGACAGCATGAGTGTGGCCAATGGATAAATTGACGAGCATGAAAGTATTCGCCACGGTCGCCAAGTCCGGAAGTTTTGCCGCTGCCGCCAAGGATTTGGGGATCTCTCGGGCCATGGCCACCAAGCATGTGATGCATTTGGAAAATGCCTTGGGTGTCAGGCTGTTGAACCGTACTACCCGTCGCATCAGTCTGACAGAAGCCGGCGCGTCTTATCTGGAGCGTTGTCAGCAGATCCTTGAAGATATCGAAGAAACAGAACTGGCGGTCACTCAGCTCCATACCGAGCCACAGGGGCTGCTGCGAATATCAACTCCGCCTTTCTTTGGCACCTTTCATCTTGCCCCCACTATAGCCGCCTATTTGGAGCAATATCCCAAGGTTCGTGTGGATTTGATGGTTCGCGGCGGAACGGTGGACGTCGTTTCCGAGGGGTTGGATCTGGCCATCCGCCTGGGCGAACTGCCTGATTCCAGCCTGATAGCGAGGAAACTGGCAAGTTCCCCCCGGATTGTGTGTGGTGCCCCCGCCTATTTTGAGAAGCACGGAATACCCAAAACACCCCTGGATCTAAAACAGCACAATTGTTTGATCAACTGGGGATTTGAGCCCCATGATCAATGGAAATTCAATGGCCCTGATGGCGAGCCCATCGTGGTCAAAGTTTCTGGTACCATGCAAGCCAACACTGCCGATCCATTGCGAATGGCCTCCATCCATGGTTTGGGGATTGTGGTCTTGCCTACCTATATTGTCGGTCAAGACCTGCGCAAGGAACGTTTGCAAGCCGTGCTTGAAGACTACGCGTTACCCTCAATGGACATTTATGCGGTTTATCCTCACCGCCGTCATCTTTCGGCCAAAGTCAGGACGTTTCTTGATTTTCTGGCGGAGCGTTTACATCCTATTCCTTATTGGGAGGAGTGGAGGGCTGCTTAAGATGGAAAGAAGACGTTTTCCCCGGGTTGAGGTTGAGATTCCGGCAAAAGTTCATCTGGTGTCTGGCGATCAAGTGCCAGTTCAAATTCGGGATTTGTCATCCGCCGGGTTGCAAATTCAATGTGATTCGATCGACAGTGAAAGAATTGCGCCTGACGGAAATCATCTCCATCAAGGGCAACCTTTAGAGGTAACCGTTTCTTTTAATCTTGCCCAGGATCGTTTTTGTCTAGAGTGCCGGCTGGTGTTTGTTCGCCGCGCCTCCCAAGATCTCTATGTCATTGGACTGCGTCACACCGATCCTTTGCAGGATGACTTGATCCGCTTGATCCGTCTTTTGCCGGAATTGTAGGGAAAACGCTGAATAATTCAGCGTTTCCTAAGCAAGAGATTAAGGCTCAATCGCTTCCAGTAGCTTGTCTAGCAATGCTTTTTTGAGCGCTTCTGATTGCAGAGGAAGATGATCTTTGTCCAGATAAAATACATCTTCAGCCCGGCTTCCCAGGGTAGAAATCCTGGCTTCGTGGACTCGCAGCCCAAAATGATCGAAGACAGCGCCTATTTTTGAAAGTAGCCCTGGGCGGTCGGTGGTAATAAGCTCCAGGATCGTGTGAGCATTTTTGGGGTCGGGAAGAAATCGGATTTCAGTAGGGATGGAGAAGTGCCGTAGTTGCCGGGATGGCTTGCGTTCGATGCGGAAACACGGCTCTTGGGGTTCTTTTAGGCACCGCTTTAGGCGGTAACCAATTTGCTGCTCCCTGGTTAATTCCGAGATTGGTCTGCCATCGCTTTCCAATACTGAAAAACGATCAATCACATAGCCATTGGTAGTGGTTTCCAATTGCGCGGCAAGAATCGTCAACCCTAGTTGGTCCAAGAGCGCGACGGTTTGGGAAAAAATCAAAGGCCTGTCCTTCATGTAGATTAGAATTTCGGCACTTCCTCGCTGGGTTTGCGGCAGCGTAAGAATCAAAGGCAAATCTTCTTCCTTGGTTTTTGCAATTGCCAGGGTTTGCCATGCGCACTCTTCGGGAAGACAACGTAAAAAATAAGAATCACTGAAGTGTCGCCAAGTGCTATCGATCGTGGCGTCAGGCAAGCCCATGGTATGCAGTAGTGACCGGGCTTCTTGCTGAATTTGCCGGATTTCATCTTCTTTGCTGATGGGGGCCTCTTCTTCGAGCCTTAGAAGGCGCCGGGTGGCCATGTAAAGCTCGCGCAACAAAGAATCACGCCAAGAATTCCACAGGCTCGGGTTAGTGCCCCGGATATCGGCAACGGTCAGAAGATACAGATGATTGAGCCGGTTTTCATTACCCACAATCCGTGCAAATTCATGAATCACATCAGGATCGCTGATATCTTTCCGTTGCGCCGTCACGGACATCACTAAATGGTTTCTCACCAACCAGCACACCAGTTGAGTATCGTGTTCGGAGAGTCTGTGGCGCCTGCAAAACTGCCGCGCCAAACCTTCTCCCACTTCTGAGTGATCCCCTTCCCTGCCCTTGCCGATATCGTGATAAAGGCCGGCAATATAAAGTAGTTCCGGCTTGGGTATCAGAGGAAAAATATCGCTGCACAAAGGCAGTTCGTGGTGGAACTCGGGGATGGCCATACGGCGTAAATTTCGCACCACGAATAGGGTATGCTCATCGACGGTATAGGTGTGGAAAAGGTCGTATTGCATGCGTCCGACAATATGAGCAAACTCCGGTAGATAGGCGGCCAAGATGCCGTCGCGATTCATGCGCCGGAATTGATGGGTCACCCCTTCCGAGCGGCGAAGCATTTCCATAAATAAGTCGCATGCCTGAGGATCCTGCCGGAAACTATCGTCGATGAGATGTAGATGTTGACGGATGGCGCGGATAGTGTGGGCGCGGATGCCTTTCAGTTTGGGGTTTCTTTGCAAGTGCAAATAAATTTCCAGCAGCCCCAGAGGATAGGTCTGAAAAACGTTTTCATGCCTAATTTCTATATATTGATTGACGGCTTGAAAGTGTTTGTCCAAAGGCGCCGGCTGCTTATCGAAATCCGGTGATAAGGTTTCTCCCAATTGTTGCAGCAAGATTTCATTGAGCCTTTGGACGCTTAATGCAGTACGGTAGAAGGTTTGCATGAAGGCTTCGACAGGGGCGTTACCTTCTCCTTCAAAACCAAACCATTCCGCCAACGTTCTTTGGTAGTCAAATAAAAGCCGGTCCTCGCAGCGGCCAGCTGCCGTATGTAATGCAAACCGAATCCGCCATAAATAGTCTTGGCTTTGGCGGAATTCTCGGTATTCCGATGCCGTCAGATACCCTCGCCCGACCAGTTCCTGCAAAGTATCGGTATTGAAATGCCGCTTTGTCACCCAGGCAATGGTTTGGATGTCGCGCATTCCTCCCGGTCCTTCTTTGATATTAGGTTCTAGGTTATAGGCAGTATCGTGATATTTGGCATAACGGCTGGCCTGTTCTTTCATTTTGGCTTGGTAGAATACCAGGGAAGGCCAAATGTTCTCAGGCGCAATGCCTTGTTTCATCGAGGCAAATAAAGCCTCATTGCCACAGAGCAACCTGGTGTCCATCAAATTTGTGAGTATGGTCTGGTCTTTTCCCGCTTCTTCGATACAGCCTTTCACGCTGCGAACGCTGTGTCCCGGTTTTAAACCGATATCCCATAAATAAGTGAATAATGCACTCAATGCCTGCTCGAGCTGGGCGGAAACCGGCTCTTCAATGAGGATCAATAAATCAATATCGGAATGGGGATGTAATTCTTTCCGGCCATAACCGCCAACAGCGATGAGCGCGGAATGAGCATCAGCCTGGCCGAGGTAATGCTGCCAGCAGCCAATCAGGAGTTGGTCAATGAATTGGGAGCGTGCCTTGAGTAAATCTTCAACTGCTTCCCCTTCCAGAAACCTTCGCTCAAGCTCTTTGTGAAAGGTTTGTAGAAGCGCCCGGGTCCTCGGGATTTCGTGAATCATTAAGAGGCGCCTGAAATCCTGGGGAAATCTTCGTCTGAGCGGAGGGTCAGGACTTCATAGCCGTTTTCCGTAACGGCGATGGTATGTTCCCATTGGGCGGATAGACTGCGGTCCTTGGTCACCACGGTCCAGCCGTCGGCAAGCATTTTGATTTGGCGCTTGCCCGCGTTGATCATGGGTTCTATGGTGAATGTCATGCCGGGCTCAAGAATAACGCCGGTATCCGGTGTGCCATAGTGAAGAACTTGAGGCTCTTCATGAAAGTTCCGGCCAATACCGTGACCACAAAATTCACGAACCACGGAATAACCTTTGCCTTCGGCATATTTTTGGATGACATGGCCAATTAAACCGAGATCAATGCCTGGCCGGACTTCGCGAATGGCCAAATACATGGCTTCTTGCGCCACTTGGACCAGGCGTTTGGCCCGCAGTTGAGGATTGCCGACAAAAAACATTTGACTGGTATCGCCATGATAGCCATCTTTGATGACGGTGATGTCGATATTGACGATGTCCCCTTTTTTAAGCCGTTTGTTTCCAGGAATGCCGTGGCAGACTTGATGATTGACGGAAGTGCAAATGGATTTGGGAAAGCCTTTGTAGTTTAAGGGCGCTGGGATGGCCTTTTGTTCATTGACAATGTAATTGTGACAGATCTGATTGAGTTCTTCGGTGGTGACCCCGGGTTTTACATACGGCGCAATCATTTCAAGTACTTCTGCGGCCAGGCGGCCAGCAATGCGCATTTTCTCGAGTTCTTCTGGGCTTTTTAGGGAAATCCCCTGGCTGCTTACGCGCCTTTGTCCGTGTTTCATAAATTCGTTGCCTTCTTGATGCTCCAAAACGCAGGGCTCCGTCATCAATTCAAGTCGAAGCAGACCTCCTGCCCCTTCCATCAATCTTTTGCGTGTTTAAATGACGGTGGTCCTGCTCTTGCTCCAATACGGAGTTGCCATTGTAAATCAGTGAGTTTTTATGGTATAAAGAAATGCTATTTTAGCAATATTCCACACACCTATCGACACATTCGGCGGGGTGCTTGTTCCGTATAGGACAAGTCTCTGAATGGGATAGGTGGAGGCTTAACCCTATTTTTTCAAGGAGAAAACATGGCAGATGTCACCATGCGCCAACTGCTAGAAGCTGGCGTGCATTTCGGTCACCAAACCCGTTATTGGAATCCCAAAATGGCCCCTTATATTTTTGGGGTCCGTAGCGGTATTCATATTATCAATTTGGAAAAGACGCTTCCCTTGCTTCGCGAAGCGATGAAATTTTTGGAGGAAACGGCCGCCAACCGTGGCGTCGTTCTCTTTGTAGGCACCAAGAAAACCGCCCGCAAAGCCGTGCAAGAAGAAGCCACTCGCAGTGGCATGCCTTACGTCAATTATCGCTGGCTCGGTGGCACTTTGACCAATTTCAAAACCATTCGTCAGTCGGTCAGGCGCCTCAAGGAACTGGAAACTATGCGTGATGACGGAACCTTACAGCGGTTTAGCAAAAAAGAAGCCTTGCACATGATGCGGGAACTGGAAAAGTTGGAAAGAAGCCTGGGCGGTATCAAGGATATGGACGATATCCCAGATGTCTTGTTCGTTCTTGATGTGGGTCAGGAAAAAATTGCAGTCAACGAGGCCAAAAAATTGGGTATTCCCGTCGTTGGTGTTGTGGATACCAACAATGATCCGAGCGGTATTGATTACATTATCCCGGGAAATGACGACTCGATCCGAGCCATCCAGTTGTACTGCCAATTGGCGGCCACATCTATCCTGGAAGGAAAGGCCAGTCAGGCGGAATTAATGACCTCGGAAGACGAATTTGTGGAAATGGCGGACGCACCTGAAACAGCAGCGCAATCTGAAGCAAAGGAAACCGCCGCCGAGGCACCGGCTGATACAGCGCCTACGCAGCCCGCTGCATGAAATTTCCAAAGAACAACTGAATTAAGCAAGATTGTTGAGGTAACCAAACGATGACGAAAATAACCGCGGCAATGGTAAAAGAGCTGCGCGAAAGGACCGGCTCCGGCATGATGGAATGCAAAAAAGCATTGACGGAAGCCGGCGGTGATATTGAAGCTGCCATCGAGCAGATGCGTAAATCCGGGCTGGCCAAAGCCGATAAAAAAGCTGGCCGTACGGCAGCCGAAGGAAAAATTGCTATCAAGGTCAGCGATGACGGCAAAAGAGCCGTGATCGTTGAAGTCAATAGTGAAACGGATTTCGTGGCAAAAAACGAAGACTTTCTCGCCTTTGTCGATAAAGTAGCCCAACGGGCGCTGGAGACTGGTGCGGCAACCGTGGATGAACTGTTGGCTACACCTATTGAAGAGGGCGGTCCTACCATTGAAGAAGCCCGGCGGGAATTAGTGGCAAAATTAGGCGAAAATATCAATATCCGCCGCTTGATGCAATTTGCTACTGATACCGGCAAGCTTGCATGTTACCTGCATGGCGCGCGTATCGGCGTGGTGGTGGAATACGAAAATGGCAGCGAACAGGTAGGCAAGGATATTGCCATGCATATTGCCGCCAGCAAGCCAGTCTGTGTTGCAGAACAAGATGTTCCGGCGGAGACCCTGGAAAAAGAAAAAGAAATCTTTATGGCGCAAGCGCAGTCCAGCGGCAAGCCTGCTGAAATCATCGAAAAAATGGTGGAAGGACGCCTACGCAAATTTTTAAAGGAAATTACGCTTTTGGGTCAGCCGTTTGTCAAGGATCCCGATCTCAGTGTGGCGCAACTGCTCAAAAACGAAGGAGCGACGGTGGTGCGTTTTGTTCGTTTTGAGGTAGGTGAAGGGATTGAGAAGGAAGAAGCGGATTTTGCCGAAGAAGTGATGGCGCAAGTACGCGGCCAATAAGCCATGAGCACACCGGCTTACCGTAGAATTCTACTCAAGCTCAGCGGTGAGGCGCTGATGGGCGAGCGAGAAGCAGGTCTGGATGCCCGCCCAGTCAAGCGCCTCGCCTCGGAAATCGTAGAATTACGCCAATGCGGCGTGGAAGTCGGTTTGGTGCTGGGCGGCGGCAATATTGTCCGCGGAGCGGAAAAAGCCGCCGAAGGATTGGACCGGGTCACCGGCGATCATATGGGCATGCTGGCGACCGTGATTAATGCACTGGCCATGCAGGATGCCATTGAGCACCTGGGCCAACCCGTTCGGGTAATGTCAGCATTGAAAATCAACCAAGTGTGCGAGGATTACATCCGCCGCCGGGCGATACGCCATCTTGAAAAAGGCCGGGTGGTCATTTTCGCCGCGGGTTTGGGGAACCCTTTTTTCACCACGGATTCAGCCGCTAGCCTGCGGGCTATTGAAATCAATGCGGATTTGCTTATCAAAGCCACCAAGGTGGATGGTGTTTACTCTGCTGACCCGTTTAAAGATCCTTCGGCGGAACGCATTCCCTATATGACCTACGATGAAGCCCTGAATCGACATATCAATGTGATGGATACCACGGCGCTGGTTTTATGTCGGGACAATAAGCTGCCGCTTCGGGTCATGAATGTGTTTGAGCCTGGCGCTATTGTAAGATTGGTGCAGGGGGAAAATATCGGATCACTGATCGACACGGGTGAAGGAAAATGATTGATGATATCTTTAAAGAAACCAAGGCCAAAATGGAAAAAACCGTGGCGGCCATCAAGCAGGAGCTGGCCAAAATACGGACAGGGCGGGCCCATCCAAGCCTGATGGATCATATCAAGGTTTCCTATTACGGGAGTGAAGTACCTTTAAGCCAGGTGGCGAACGTCAACGTGGAGGATTCACGAACCTTAGCCATAGTGCCTTGGGAAAAAGAGATGGTGCCGGTGATAGAAAAGGCCATAATGGAATCGGATTTGGGAATCAATCCGATGACTGCGGGAACGGTCATTCGCGTACCACTGCCGTCATTGACCGAAGAACGCCGCAGGGAATTGGTGAAAGTCGCCAAACACGAAGCAGAGCAAGGCCGCATCGCCATTCGCAATATACGCCGGGAAGCCAATGCCGAACTTAAAGAGGCATTGAAAGAAAAACTGATTTCTGAGGATGATGAAAGGAAAGCGGAAGAAAAAATCCAACAATTGACAGATCAATACATAAAGAAAATTGATCAATTGCTGGCGGAAAAAGAGCAGGACTTGCTCGCTATTTGAATTTATGACTTTGCGGCCCCATGAGCAATACCTCCTCCACCGATGAATCTTCACCACGCGTCCCCCGCCATGTCGCCATCATCATGGATGGAAATGGCCGCTGGGCCAAAAGGCGTCATCTGCCTCGTACGGCGGGTCATCAGGCGGGTGTTTCCGCGGTACGCAAAACCGTCGAGCATTGCGCCAAACGCGGCGTCGAGGTGCTGACCTTATTTGCCTTTAGCAGTGAAAATTGGCGCCGTCCAGAAGAAGAAGTCAACGTGCTAATGCGTTTATTTATGTTGACCCTGGACAGGGAAACCAAAAAGCTGAACAACAATAATATCCGCCTTCGGGTAATTGGCGACCGGTCCGCATTCCCGGACCTTCTGCAGCGTAAAATAGAAGAATCGGAAAAAATGACCCAGTCCAACCAGCGGATGACGCTGGTCATTGCCGCCAATTATGGCGGGCGCTGGGATATAGCACAGGCAGCTCGGAAATTGGCGCAAGAAGTAAAGAACGGCGCT
Organism: Methylothermaceae bacteria B42; assembly: GCA_001566965.1. Lineage (NCBI taxonomy): Bacteria > Pseudomonadati > Pseudomonadota > Gammaproteobacteria > Methylococcales > Methylothermaceae > Methylothermaceae bacteria B42. Next base: position 58,843 of record LSNW01000004.1, read on the forward strand.
TTGAGTCCTGACCAGATTGACGAACCCTTGCTGGCAGCCCGTCTGAGCAATGCCGATCTGCCAGAGCCTGATCTGTTCATCCGCACCGGTGGCGAGCAGCGCATAAGTAACTTTCTGCTTTGGCACTTGGCCTACACCGAACTGTACTTTACTGAAACCTTATGGCCGGATTTTGATGAAAAAAGCCTGGATGAGGCCATTACAGAATACGGCCGGAGAGAACGGCGTTTTGGTTATACCAGCGAGCAATTAACCCAAGTCTCCCTATCCGATGCTAGCTCTACTTCGGCGTGACAAATCTCTCTTTCATGAATGCGTTAAATTACTCTACACTAACCATCAACCCTAAGCATTGTAAGTAATGCCAGAATTAAGATAACAACAACGATTAAAGATACCTGCCATGGCACAATCCCTATCCCAACCCCATCCACTTTGGAACAAAACCCTATTAATCCGCGTTATTACAGCGGCGGTACTCATACCCATTGTCCTGCTGGCGGTTATGAAGCTGCCGGTCAAAGGCTTCCTCATAGCGTGGGGCGTAATCATTCTTGCGGCAGCCTGGGAATGGAGTGCCTTGGTGGGCATTCGCAAAATCCCGGGGCGCATCGCTTTTTTATTGATGGTATTTGCAGCCCAGGCGCTTGCCTGGTACTGGCCTAAATTGGTCAGTTGGCTGGCGACCACGGCCGACATGCCGGATCTACTGATTTTGACCATGGTGCTGGATTGGATTGTCTGGCCGACAGTAATTGCCTGGCTGGTTTTCGGCTTTGTTATCCGTAAGTCGCCGGAGCGACTGGTGAAACATCCTTGGCCGGCAGGCGCCAAAATATTTGTCGCCTGGTTTGTCCTGTTCACCGCTTGGCTGCTCATGTCACGATTGCGCGCCAATTTCGGCAGCGCGGCTGTATTGTATCTTTTGTTATTAGTCTGGCTTGCCGACACAGGCGCATACTTTGCCGGCAAGAAATGGGGAAAAAATCCATTGATACCAGAAATTAGCCCGGGCAAAACCTTTGAAGGGGTGTTTGGCGCATTACTCGTCTGCGCCATTTATACGGGTGCCGTGGGTTATTTTTTGGAAATGAAGGCTACATTAATCATGGATTTCGTCATGTTGGCGCTGATTACCGTATTAATTTCCATTTGTGGAGATTTGCTGATTAGTCTCTATAAACGCTGGGCAGGCGTGAAAGATAGTGGCAGGTTATTGCCTGGTCACGGTGGCCTGTTAGATCGAATTGATAGCTTGATGGCCGCCGCACCTTTGGTTTATGCAGGATTCTTGGCCCGGGTATTATTCTGGTGAAGGGAGTTTGCATTCTCGGCGCTACCGGTTCCATTGGTGTCAGCACCCTGGATGTGATCGCCCGGCATCCAAACCGTTACCAAGTCGTCGCCCTTACCGGCAATAGCCGCAGCGAAGAGCTTTTCCACCAATGCCTGGAACATCATCCCCGTTATGCCGTCCTGGGAGAAGGCGCCGCCGCTTTAGAACTACAGCAGCGCTTAAAAGATGCCGGCAGCAAAACCGAAGTGTTAAGCGGTTCTAATGCCTTGGAAAAGGTGGCCACGTTGCCGGAAGTGGATTACGTCATGGCGGCGATTGTTGGTGCCGCCGGCTTGTTGCCCACCCTTGCCGCCGCGCGGTCCGGGAAGCGCATCTTGCTGGCCAACAAAGAAGCCCTGGTGATCTCTGGCCCCATCTTTATGGAAACCGTAAGAGCATCCGGCGCGGACTTGTTACCCATCGACAGCGAACACAATGCCATTTTCCAATGCATGCCGGCTGGCTATCATGCCGGTAAGCCGCCCACTTCGGTACGCAAAATACTGCTTACAGCTTCCGGTGGGCCTTTTTTAAATACGCCACTGGCGGATCTGGAAACAGTCACTCCGGAACAGGCCGTCGCCCACCCCAAGTGGGATATGGGCCGGAAAATCTCCGTGGATTCCGCCACCATGATGAATAAAGGATTGGAGGTAATCGAGGCCTGTTTATTATTTTCCTTGCCGCCAGAGCAGATTCAGGTGGTCATTCACCCCCAGAGCGTCATCCACTCGATGGTGGATTATGATGACGGTTCGGTGCTGGCGGAACTGGGTAACCCCGATATGCGCATTCCCATTGCTTATGGCTTGGCCTGGCCGGAAAGAATACAGTCGGGGGTGGAACCGCTCGATATATTTACGGTCCAACACTTGGATTTTCAGCCGCCGGATTTGGATCGCTTCCCTTGCCTGCGGCTGGCTTTTGAGGCGGCAAAAGCAGGCGGGACGGCCCCGGCAATTCTCAATGCCGCCAACGAAGTGGCAGTGGAAGCATTCTTGGAAAGAAAAATTTCATTTCCTTCGATAGCGAAAGTCATTGAAAAGACCCTGGAACAACTACCCGCGGATCCCGCAAAAGACCTGGACTGTGTCCTGCATGCCAATCATCAAGCCCGTCATTTTGCTGAAACCTTGATTCAATCATCCATTGCCTGAGGCGCCCTATGGGAGCATTTACACACAACCTGTTCTTTTTCATCGTCGCCATAGGTGTTCTCATTACCTTTCATGAGTTTGGTCACTTTTGGGTGGCGCGCAAAATGGGCGTGAAAGTGCTGCGTTTCGCAGTAGGCTTTGGCACCCCACTTTGGCGCTATCAAAAAAGTCCGGAAGATACCGAATTCGTCATTTGCGCCCTACCCCTGGGCGGTTACGTAAAAATGGTGGACGAGCGGGAAGGGGAAGTGGCCCCCAAAGATCTCCCCTTTGCCTTTAACCGTCAACCACTAATCAAGAGAATTGCGATTGTCGCCGCGGGTCCCCTGTTCAATTTGATGCTGGCGGTGATTTTATACTGGATAGTATTGGTTACCGGAGAAACCGGGCTTAAGCCGGTTTTGGGGCCTGTGGAACCCGGCACCTTAGCCGCTCAGGCAGGGTTCCAGCAAGGCGATGAAATTTTGAGTATCGAGGGTGAAGCCACGCCCACGTGGTCCTTGGCTATAGGCAGGATTTATGCGGAAGTTCTGGAAAAACGCCAAATCCGGATTACCGTGCGCAAGCCAGAGGGGCAAAAAGAGACCAAGATTCTGGAAATTCCGGAAGAGATTGCCAAAAATCCGGAACGCTTGCGGCAAAAGCTGGGATTTAAACCTTGGGAAGCGCCTATCCCGCCTGTCATAGACAAAGTTGTGCCCGACTCCCCAGCTGATCAAGCGGGATTGCAGCCCGGGGATAAAATCGTGGCAGTGGCGGGCAAGCCCATCAAAGACTGGCGGGAGTTGGTTGAAATCGTCCGCCAGCACCCCGGAGAACCCTTGGAGATGACAGTTGAAAGGGGTGGCGCGCATATTCTTCTCCAAGTTACGCCAAAAAGCACGCCTGGAGAAGACGGTAAGCCCGTAGGCAAGATCGGCGCTTCGGTCAAAGTACCCGAAGGCCTGTATGAGGATCTCAAAACGACATACCGCTTGGGTCCGGTAAAAGCTTTTACCACTGCAATGAGTAAAACCTTTGAATATTCCTGGCTGACCTTGAAGATGATTGGCAAGATGCTGATAGGGGAGGCGTCGGTGAAGAATTTAAGCGGGCCGATTAGTATTGCCCAGTTTGCCGGCCAGTCAGCCGCGCTGGGGATGAATTATTTTCTCAAGTTTCTTGCTATCGTGAGTATCAGCCTGGGCGTGTTGAATCTTCTGCCAATTCCGGTGCTGGACGGTGGTCACTTGCTGTTTTATCTCATCGAAGCCGTTAAAGGCAGTCCGGTATCGGAGCAAACCATGTTGGTTGCTCAACAGGTAGGGATGGCATTGCTGCTCATGTTGATGGCTTTAGCCTTTTTCCTCGATTTCCAAAGACTATTTAACTGAGGCCCGTTTTATGAAAAGTGTATTTATTTTATTGGCCCTGGTAGCTTTGGGGCTGCAAGCCGCTGAGACAGATACGATTAAAGAACGGCTGCAAAAACAGTTGCCCAATGCCCAAATAGATAATATCGAGGAAACGCAAATTCCCGGTTTGTATGAAGTGACCCTTGGTCCGCGTATCTTTTATGTTTCCAAAGACGGACGTTTTCTAATTCAGGGAAATCTCGTTGATTTAAAAAAAGGCGTTAACCTGACCGAAGCCAAACTGGCCAAAGTGCGTCAGGCAGCATTAGAAAAGGTGGGAGAAGATAAAATGATTATTTTTTCCCCCAAACAGGTCAAACATACCGTGTCTGTTTTTACGGATATCGACTGCGGCTATTGCCGCCGCCTGCATTCACAAATTGATGACTATTTGAAGCGCGGGATTAAAGTACGTTACCTATTTTTCCCCCGGGCGGGGAAGGATTCTGCCTCTTATAACAAAGCCGTATCGGTTTGGTGCGCCAAGGATCGCAATCAGGCGCTGACCCTGGCAAAACAAGGAAAACCTATTGAGCCGCTAAAATGCGATCATCCTGTCGATCAACACATGAAGCTGGCCGGGCAATTTGGTGTTTCCGGGACCCCGATGATCGTCACGGAAAAGGGTGACATTCTGCCCGGCTACGTTCCCCCGGAACAACTTTCCAAATACCTGGAGGGCAAGCTGCCTCGATGAAACCGAGGGAGCAACGCCGCGGCAGAATTCTAGTTCATACCGGCGAAGGGAAAGGCAAATCCACGAGCGCTTTCGGGGTGGTTTTCCGTGCCGCCGGTTGGGGCATGCGCGTGTGTGTAATTCAATTCATCAAGGGCAAATGGCAGACCGGAGAACAGAAGGCCGCCGCCCGCTTCGACAACATCGAATGGCATGCTTTGGGTGATGGCTTTACCTGGGACACTAAGAACCCTGAGCAGGATTTGAAAACCAGCCGCTCAATTTGGGCTTTCAGTCAAGAGAAGATTGTCAGCCATAATTATGACTTGGTGGTGTTGGATGAGATTAATTATTGCTGTGATTATGGCTGGATTTCCGGGACTGAAATTGCAGATTTTTTGCGGCAACACAAGCCGTCTTGGATGCATCTTATCTTAACCGGCCGCAACGCGCCGCCGGAAGTCATCGAAGTAGCCGATACGGTAACGGAAATGCGCTGTATCAAACACGCTTTTAATCAAGGCATTCAAGCGGAGCAAGGCATAGAGTTTTAGTGTCTTATTATAAAACAAAGGCCCGGAATCCTACCGGGCCTTTGTTTATGGGTATGACTAAACGGTTCTTCTAGCCAAGGATTCCTCGTTCATTTCATTCAGCAAGCGCATCACATCACCGCTGGCATCTTCCATTTTGGTCATGTTCTCGATAATTCCGTTGAAAACCTCTGCATTATGAATCCAGTCCTCTTTGGCCAGATCAAACGCCCTGTGGGCTGAACTGTGAACCCCTTCGTGCGGGCGTTCCAGTTTGGCATAGCTGGGCAGCCCCCTGAATTTTTCCTTGCCCACCCCTTCGTAATACCACTTTCCAAGGCGGCAATTGTGATTGTCCACTTGGATGGCTTTGGCTTCGTTTTGCTTGCTTTCCGGATCGGAAACCGCCAAATAAGCATTTTGTTTGTAAACAATGTGATCGATTTTGACCAAGGTGCTAAAAGAAATTTCCTGGGCATTCGAGGCGCCATAAATCGTCTTGGCGGCGGCGGTCTCAAATTCGTCGAAACGCTCACTGAAGGCTTCCACCACAGGCTGCATTTGATTCGCCAGATTCACGGAATCGGAAGCTTCCTTGGAGATAGCGGAGACGCTGGATTCAAAGCTTTGCAGCACCCTGGAAATATCTACCGCAGCCTCCTTGGTGCGGTTGGATAAAGCTTTTACTTCGTCCGCCACCACGGCAAAACCCCTACCATACTCCCCGGCCCGCGCCGCTTCGATGGAAGCGTTTAGCGCCAGAAGGCCGGTTTGGTCGGCGATATCGGTAATGATGGACAAAGATTCGATAACTTGCTTGCTGGTATCGCTCAGTTCATGAATGATCTTTGCGGCAGAGGTGACTTTTTCGGCAATGGCTTGCACGGAATGTTTGACCTCGCCCACGCCCTGTTTGCTTTGGCTGGCGGCTGCCGCATTCGCATCGGCGATACCGACAACCTCGTTGAGCCCTTCGGTCACATTCATCATATCTTGTTGGCACAGCTTCAGGTTTTGTACGAGATTGCCAACGTTCAGCTCGTGCAAGCTGTGGGAAAGTTCGCGCTGGATTTCCATTTCACGATTGGCGCGCATGGTCTCCATGGCCGAGTTGGCGAACTGGATGCTGTCTTTCATTTCCCCCGGCATCCCGGCAGCAAACGCCTTGCGGTGATAATCCTGCTTGCCCGCACGGACAAATACAATGGTCAATTCGCGGAAATAGGCCTCGCACCGGTCGAGAAACTCATTTAAGTCCCAGGCAACCATGCCCACTTCTCCCATGGCGGGGACGTTAGTGATTCGATTGTGGAACTCTCCCTTGGCGCACAACTGGAGGACTTCTTGAATGCGGTTGAGGACATCAATGTATTTAAGGGCCATCCGGTAGCCAAAAATAGCCAATCCGGCAAGTAACAAAGGAGAAACGAGAAATATCCAGTGAAAACCAAACCGGTACCAGGCAAAACCAGCAATCAGTAAGGGTAATGCAGAAAAGATAAGGAAAAAATATCGCACCTTTTGGCGCAGCAAAGGATTTAATTTGTAATGTTTGCTAACTGATTTCATATTCTTTCAACCGTAAAGTTCAAGAACAAAGCGTTCGTAATTGGTGCCTTTGCTTCGTAATAAATCATTGAGATAGTCAAGGGACTGATCCGGCGCCACCTTTTTGCTCGGGGCGCTTTGTTCGACATTGAGCATGTTTTTGTAGATCGATTCGATTGTGCGGATGGCCATTGATGGAGGTTGGCGGCGTACGGAATAATAGCCCACCACATTCCCTTCCCGGTCCAGATCCGGGGTGACACTGGCGAGTACCCAGTAATAAGAGCCATCCTTGCAAAGATTTTTCACAAACCCCAAAAACTCGGACTTGGTCTTCAAGGTTGACCAAAATAATTTGAATACCCCTCTGGGCATATCGGGATGGCGAATAACATTGTGTTGAATGCCCAGCAAGTCATTTTCGTAGTAGCCGGAAATTTCCATAAAGGTCCGGTTGGCATAAGTTATTCGGCCACTGATATCGGTCTTGCTGATGATCAGCTCTTCCTCCCCCAATTTGACTTCATGGCTGGTGGGTGTTGGACGGTTACGCATGTCAATATTCCCCTCATCGAAGATCAGTGCTAGGAAAAGTATAGTACAGGGAGAAAGATCGTCTGGAAGCAGAGGAAAATAATTCGAGATAGTACCTGGCGACTAAAAATTTGTCTCAAGGTGGGCATGGACCGGTTTTGGGGGAATGTCCTTTCCTAACATTAACCGTTGGAACAGGTTCTAAAAGGCTTTGGCCTTTACGAGTTTAGCGTTCCGGTATAGAAATATTTGCAGGTTTCTATATTATTGTGGGGTGGCTTAAGCACGATTCACTTTGAATCTGTTTGGCCATAGTGTGGTGGGATACCACAGAAGCACTCAACACTGCGAAAGAATCAAAATTCAAGGGGAGAATCCTATTATGCGTAATCAGCATGTGATCCAAGCTGGATTGATTATTTTGTTATCGAATACATTTCAAGCGCACGCGGGTACAGATGAATACCCGGGTGCTTATTTCGAACCTGAAGTCATTTATCAAGCGCCGGATATCAAAACCGAAGCGCCTACTGAATCAACTCAAGAGCAACCTTCTCCGGCGACGGCTTCCAACGATACCGCTACGGTGACTGATGCTGATCCTAATTACCCAGGAGCCTACTTTTCTCCCAAAGTGATCTATCAGGATCCGAAACTGATCGAAGCGACTGCGAAAGCCCCGGCAATGTCAGAGGAACCTACTGCTCCCGAAGGTGAAACGAATAAAGGAATACGCGGTTCCCAGGCTTCTTCAGGCAGCACCTCTATTTCTGACGCATCTCCGCCCTATGGCGTCCTGCTTTTAGTACTTGGCGTCTTCGGCTTGGTTTATTGGTGGTCGGTTCAACAAAAGAAAGCAGAAGCGGAAGGAGAACCCCCCACCCTTGATCCAGCTAATGACGATGAAATCCTTGGCGGAAACTCCGACGAGGAAGGTGAAGAGGATGAAGTGTTAGAGGCCATGGCCGAAGCAGCCACAACCAAAATCAACCGCCACAAAGCCAATAAGACCAAACGTAGCCGCCGCCGCTAGAAGTTTGTGCGCCGGTGTATGATTCTTGAATTCAAACCGGCGCAAAGGCGATGTTTTCATTCCAATAAATCTTTCAGCTCATAAATCAAATCAAGCGCTTGTTTGGGGGTCAATGTATCTGGATCTATGGATCGCAGACGTTCGCTGACAGGCGAATTGGCGTTGGCGGCAAATAAATCCAATTGGACTTGGGGCCGCATGGTTTCGCCGTGGGCCCGGTTTTCCAGGGCTTCCAACTTGATTTTGGCCTGATGAATGACATCTTTTGGAATCCCCGCCAACGCGGCAACCTGCAGGCCATAGCTTTGGTTGGCCGGCCCCTGCCTGACAGCGTGCAAGAATACAATGGCATCATCATATTCCGCCGCTTCCAGATGTAGGTTGGCAGCATTCGGCAATTCTTCAGCCAAGGTGGTCAATTCAAAATAATGGGTGGCAAACAGGGTAAAAGCGCGCACCCGCCGGGCCAAATATTCCACCGTCGCCCAGGCCAGGGAGAGTCCATCGAAGGTGCTGGTTCCCCGCCCGATCTCATCCATGAGCACCAGGCTGTTTTCAGTGGCGTTGTGCAGAATATTGGCGGTTTCACTCATTTCCACCATAAAAGTGGAGCGTCCGGTGGCCAGGTCATCGGAGGCGCCGATCCGGGTGAAAATACGGTCGATGGGGCCGATTCTGGCTTGCTCCGCGGGGACAAAACAGCCCATGTGCGCCATCAATACAATCAAGGCAGACTGGCGCATGTAAGTGGATTTGCCTCCCATATTGGGGCCTGTGACGATGAGCATCCGTTTTTCGTCGGTAAATGCCAGGTCATTGGCCACAAAGGTTTCGACTTGGCGCTCCACTACCGGGTGGCAGCCGCCTCGGATCCGAATGCCTGCGTCTTCGGTCAGTACCGGGCGATGCCATTGGTAATGGTCTGCGCGCTCGGCGAAATTGGTCAGAACATCCAGCTCCGCCAGGGCTTCGGCCCGTTGCTGAATCGCCGTGATGGACTGGGAAAGGGTTTCCAGCAGTTGTTCGTAGAGTAATTTTTCCAGCGCCAATGCTTTTTCCCTGGCGCTTAAAGCTTTATCCTCGAAAGACTTGAGCTCAGGAGTAATGTAGCGCTCCGCATTTTTCAGAGTCTGACGGCGGATATACTCCTCGGGTACATGAGTGCTCTGGTTTCTGGGGACTTCCAAATAATACCCGTGAACCCGGTTGTAGCGTACTTTCAAATTTTGGATGCCAGTGCGCTGGCGTTCTCGCTGTTCCAACGCCAACAGAAACTCATCGCCATGCTGGCTCAATTGCCTGAGTTCGTCCAATTCCGGATGAAAGCCCGGGGCAATGACGCCACCATCGCGAATGAACACGGGCGGTTCTTCGATAATGGCGCGGCTTAGCAAATCAACGGTTTCCGGCAATGGCTCAAGCAGTTCGCGCAGTTGTTGAAGGCGTTGGGCCTGACAATCAGCCAGCAAGCCCCGCAGCGACGGCAAAAGTGCCAAAGTCCGCCGCAAAGCCGTGAGATCCCGGGGACGGGCGGATTTCAGCGCGATGCGGCTGGCGATTCGTTCAATGTCCCCGGTTTGCCGCAAGGCCTCTCGCAGGGTTTGATAAAGGTTGTCTTGTTGCAGCTCGGATACCCCATCAAAACGGGCTTCCAATACCGCGCGATCCCGCAAGGGGCGATGCAGCCAACGCAGCAGCATCCGGCTGCCGGCGGAAGTGACAGTCGCGTCCATGACGCCCCGCAAGGTGAATTCGGCTCTGCCGGAAGGGTGGTGGTCCAGTTCCAGATTACGGCGGCTGGCGGCATCCAGCAAAATGGCGTCAGCGCTGGTTTCGGCTTTGATGCCCACCAAGTGGGGCAAGGCGCTTTTTTGCGTTTCGCGGACGTATTGCAACAAACAGCCCGCGGCGGCGATGGCCAGCGGCCATTCTTCCAGGCCAAATCCCTTAAGATCTTTAACTTGAAATTGTTCCAATAATGCCCGGCGGCCACTGACGGCATCAAAATGCCAGGGGGGGCGCTGGGTAATGCCTTCCCGCGCCTGGAGAAAATTCGGCAAGGGCCATTCTTCGCTGACCAGCACTTCCGCGGGATTGAGTCTTTCCAGCTCCGCCGCCAAGGCGGCTTCCCCCCTAATTTCCTGAACCACAAACCGCCCGCAGCTAAGTTCCAGGTAAGCCAGACCGTAATTTTCTTTGCTTGAGGCTATCGCCAGCAACAGATTATCCCGGCGTTCTTCCAGTAATGCGGCATCGGTAGCGGTGCCGGGGGTGATGATTCTGACCACCTTGCGTTCCACGGGGCCTTTGGATTTGGCGGGATCGCCAATTTGCTCGCAAATCGCGACGGATTGTCCGGCCTTGAGTAAACGGGCGAGGTAATTTTCCGCCGCGTGGTAGGGAATCCCCGCCATGGGAACCGGTTTACCCGCGGATTCGCCGCGGGAAGTCAGGGTGAGATCCAGGAGCTGGGAGGCTTTGACGGCATCGTCAAAAAACAGCTCATAAAAATCCCCCATCCGGTAAAACAGCAGGGTATCGGGATGTTCCGCCTTGATCCGCAGATACTGCTGCATCATGGGGGTATGGCGGTCTAGGGGACGGGGATCTGCAGACATAGGAAATAGTTTATCGTGAAAAATTGCGCCGAGGGACAGGGTTTTGATTTTTCAGGATGCTGTTGGCGGCTCCTTGGCGTTACACGGAACTGTCTGCATTGCCAACACCTTCAAACTAATGCGCTGTCCCGTGGAGAAATGATTTCACGAAGATGAACGCGAAGGCGGAATTTGAAAAAATTTTTCCCACGGTTATGAAAGGGGAAGATGCATCCTATGAGACTTTAAGGATCACCAACAAAATGAATGGGTCTACGGCCGGCTAAATGGTCAGGGGTAATGATGTAGGTACCTTTCATGCTGGTATCCCAAATTTTACCGGCAACGGTTTTGTCGCCCCCGGTAAAGACCCAGGCAAGGCCGCCGGTAAGCGCGCCAAGACCAGCAAAGGTCAGCTTGAATGCGCCATAGACCGGCGTAACGATAAAGCAAGCAGCACCAGTGACCAGCTGTTGAGTGGCACTGGGTTCGGCGGAAGCGCTGGAGTATTCGGCGGCCACGGCTGGGCTTTCAGCAACCAGCCACAAGGAAAAAAACAGTACTGTTGTAGTTTTGAAGAAACGATTCATGCTGGTCCCTTTGGAAAATTTCAGAATGCACGGTTAAAGTGTTAAAAACATGCTAACACATCCACTGATTTGAATTTTTTTCACAATTTCCGAATGGAAAAATTATAGCAATTTGCCATCGAAAGCATGGCTGATATCCATTCTCCATGGCATTGTCGTTCCTATCTCAGCTCGTTACAATCCAATCACCAAACAACCAAAGGAGGGTGGAAGAATGAAAATTCGCATGGCTTTGATCTCGATTCTGACCTTGGCAAGTACCGCTGCTTGGGCGACTGAAATTTCCTTGGACGAGGTGCCTCAAGTTGTCAAACAAGCATTCCTAAAGGCCCATCCCGATGCCGAAGACATCAAGGTTGAAAAGGAAGACGACGAGTACGGCGAACCTTTATACGAATTTGAATACCGGGAAAATGGCAAAGAGCATGAGGCTTTGTATCATACCGATGGCAGTTTCTTCGGTTATGAGCGGGAAATTCCCGTCAGCCACCTGCCGCAATCCATTCGGGAGCAAATTGCTAAGCAATTCCCCAATGGCAGAATTGATGAAGCGGAAGTGGTTGTCAACGACAAAAACACGCCATTGGCCTACGAAGTGGAAGTCAAAGACAACGGTGAGGAATGGGAGGTCTACTTCAATGCGGATGGTTCTTTCATCAACAAGCGCAAGGATTAACCAGTTCAGAGGGCAGGGCCTTATGCGCCCTGATCTAGCCCAAGGGATTAGTTAAGGCTTTTCCCCTTCCCGGAACGCAAACCGGCGCCTATTCCTTTCCTTTTGCCGGGGGCTTTTCTTGAGCATGATGTAAACCGCGCCCGTTCCACCATGGCATTTCTGGGCGCTGTGAAACGCCAATACCTCCGGCAGCAACGGCAGCCATTTGGCGAGACAGCTTTTCAACAGCGCGGGGCTGTTCTTTCCCGTCTTTGGATTGCCGCCTTTGCCATGGATAATCAAGGCAGTGCGGGTTTCGTCCTGCAAGCATTCCTGGATGAAGTGATATACCTCTCGCCGGGCTTGGGCCACGGTCTTGTGGTGTAAATCCAGCAAGGCCTCCACTGGATATTCTCCCCGGCTGAATTTGCGGAAAACCTCGCGCTGCACCCCTTGGCGCCGGAAGCTGATTTCCGCATGGGGCGGCACGGGTTCGATAAATGTCGTGGGCAGGAAGTTTTCGTCATCCAGCGCCCGCTGGGCGGCCTCGCGGCGGTATGCCTGACCGGGTGACACTGCGCCGGGTTTGGGAAGCGGTACTTTGTCGGTTTGCCGGCAAGGGGTGACATCGGCCATGGCCTCAAGAAAGAGCGAATGATCTTCATTCATGGTTTTCTCCCCGGCAAAACGCACATCAATCAGAATTCACAAGCGTTACGCCCGGCGCTACCTGGCGCAGCCACCCCAAGACCCGCTTGGCCAGAAACTGGCTCCAGGCAAGATAATCGTGCCCAGTGGCGGAAACAGAAAACTGACGATAACCTTTTTTCCCTTTAAAAATCAACCGTCTGTCCAGTCGCGTATCGAGCACCTCAGGGTTGTCCCGTTGCGCCGAAATGTCCAGCACCGGCACATTGATTTTATCCAGCTTTTCTTTCATTTCCCTGGATCGTTCAGGCGGCCAGCCGCTGCTGATGAATACCGCCGCTCTGATGGCTTCATCGGGCTGGCCGGCCAAATAGGTTGCCGCGACCAAACCGCCCCAACCGTAACCCAACAATACAATGTTTTTGACCCCTTTTTGCTTCCACCAGTTCACGGCGGCGGTGACGCGCTTGCCCGCTTCGGGCAGCAGTTTCCAGTATTCCGCCAGGCGGGCTTCGGGTTCCAATACCGGCAGATGCAGACTTAACGTTGTCCACCCATGATCCGGTAAATAATCCCGCAGAGGACCGATCACCGTTTGAGTGGTGGGGCCGTGGCCTGCTTCCGGCAGCAAAATGACGCCACCTTCGGTGGATGGGCTGCGAGCCTCATCCAGTACCGCGATAAAACTGCGGTCAGCGGTTGAAATTTGAATCTTTTCCCCGTGAGGAAGGGTCTTCAGGCTATCGGTCACCAACTCAGTTTCCACGACGGAATTCCCCGCCCACGCCGCGGCTTGAAACACCAATAATCCGGCTATGCAACGAGTTTTAATCATGGAACCAGCACCGCCGCGCCCTGAAACCGCCCCAGACGCAAATCTTCCAAGGCCTGATTGGCCTGTGCCAGTGGATAGGGGTGGACTTCGGTTTGAATCTGCATTTGCCCGGCAATCTCCAGGAATTCCTCGCCGTCCCGGCGGGTCAGATTGGCGACGGAACAAATGCTGCGCTCACCCCACAATATCGAATATGGGAACGATGGGATATCACTCATGTGGATACCGGCGCAGATGACCTGACCGCCCTTGCGAACGGCCCTCAGCGCCGCGGGTATTAATGAGCCTACCGGGGCATATAGGATTGCCGCATCCAGCTCTTCCGGCGGCAGGTGGTCTGAATCTCCCGCCCAAACCGCGCCCAGCCCACAGGCGAAAGTCTTGGCCTCCTCGTCCCCGGGCCGGGTGAAGGCGTAGATTTCCCGTCCTTGATGCACGGCCACTTGGGCGATGATATGGGCTGCCGCGCCGAATCCATACAGGCCGATTTTCTGGGCGTCTCCCGCCATGGCATAAGAACGATAACCGATCAATCCGGCGCAAAGTAACGGGGCTGCGTGAAGGTCATCATAATTATCGGGCAGAGGGAAGCAGTACTTGGCGTCCGCGACAGTGTATTCCGCATAGCCGCCATCGATGGTGCATCCAGTAAATTCCGGATGATTACACAAATTTTCCCGCCCCATTTCGCAATAGCGGCAGTGGCCACAGGTATGGCCCAACCATGGCACGCCTATTCGTTGCCCGGCGTGGCATTGATTGACGCCTTCACCCAGTGCGATCACTTCGCCCACCACCTCATGGCCGGGAATAATCGGGAGGCGGGTCATGGGCAGGTCGCCGTCGGCCACATGCAGATCGGTACGGCAAACGCCACAGGCTTTCACCTTGAGTAAGACTTGTCCTGCCCTGGGTCGGGGAATTGGCCGTTGGACCAGTTGCAGTGGCTTTCCCGGTTTTTCCAGAACCATTGCGCGCATATTGTGGGACATGGCGGCCTCCTGTTAAGATGTTTTTAATCTATTCAATAAAATGCCTTTAGAATCGGCGGCTGATGGTTTCCGTGACTCTGGCGAGGCGCCGTGGCTTCCTTCCGTGGGACGCCGTGAACCCGTCCTTGGGGGCTTGATGGTGGCCATCCAGGCCACCAACACCCACAAAAGAAAGCCACGGCGCCTTTGGTACATTAAGTTTAGAGACAAATTAAACAATAATACAACAACGTTTGCCCACCTCAGGTTCCCCAGCGCCAATGTCTGAAATTCACAAACCAGCCCTGCTTGCATGTCGGCACGAAGACGGCATGCTTAGAGTTTGCGTAGGGGGAGATTGGCTCCTTGAAAACCCTCGTTCTGATGCCTGCGAGGTGATTTTGCTTTTACGCGAATCTCATAAAATTCGGCAAATTATTATTGATGGCAGCGATTTGGAGCGCTGGGACAGTAGTTTGCTGGTATTTATTTATCAGCTGCTAGATTACTGTCAAGAAAAAGGAATCAATCTGGATTGCCATAACCTGCCTGAAGGCGCCCGACGCCTTATTCAGCTGGCAACCGCTGTTCCTCCCCGCGGCGAACCAGACCATGGGGAAAAACCGCCTCCCTGGTTGGAAAGTATTGGCCAGGAAGTGATTGAATTGGCCGAGGAAGCCCATGGCTTTGTTCATTTTGCCGGCGAGGCGACCGTTGCCGGTCTGCGTTTTATCCGGGGTAGGGCCCGTTACCGTTCCCGGGACTTTTGGTTGTTGCTGCAAGAATGCGGGCCCCAGGCATTGCCCATTGTTTCATTGATTGCCCTGTTGGTGGGCTTGATTTTGGCTTATGTGGGGGCCATTCAATTGCAAATGTTTGGCGCGCAAATCTACGTCGCCAATCTGGTGGGGTTGGGTACGGTGCGGGAAATGGGGGCGATGATGACAGCGGTCATCATGGCCGGGCGTACCGGTTCGGCTTATGCCGCCCAGTTGGGCACCATGCAGGTCAACGAAGAAATCGACGCCCTCAAAACCCTGGGGTTGTCACCCATGGAATTTCTGGTACTGCCGCGGATGTTGGCTTTGATTTTGATGGTGCCGCTGCTCACGCTTTATGCGGATCTTGTTGGCATGATTGGCGGAGCGCTGGCTTCGGTGAGTCTTTTTGATGTGACCTTGCTGGAATATGCTTATCAAACCCAAACTTCACTGGACTTGAGCGATATCATGGTGGGCCTGGTCAAGGCGGCGGTATTTGGGGTTTTGATCGCCGCCGCCGGTTGCATGCGGGGAATCCAGTGCCAACGCAGCGCCCAGGCGGTGGGGGAAGCGGCGACTTCTGCGGTGGTCACAAGTATTGTCGCCATCGTGGTTGCCGATGCCTTGTTGACTGTGTTGTTTACCAGATTGGGAATATAGCCAGATTATGCCTATGAAATTTACGCGGCTTTGTTTACCCGTGCTTAAATGTGGGGATTCCAGTCTTCCATCCACGGGACGCCGTGAACCCATCCCTGGGGGCTTGATGGCGGCCATCCAGGCCGCCAACACCCGCGGATGGAAGACTGGAATCCCTTTTCGGCTTGAAGTCTAGGGACAATAGACAAAATGTCACAACCCCATATCATTGTCCGCGATCTGACCATGGCCTATGGCGACCGGGTGATTCAAAGGGATTTGAACTTTACCATTCAGCGCGGGGATATTTTCGTCATCATGGGTGGTAGTGGCTGTGGTAAAAGTACCTTGCTGCGGCATTTGATTGGCCTGTTGACGCCCGCGAAGGGAGAAATTCTCTATTGCGGTGTCCTGGAGGCAGACAAAGAAAACCCTTGCCTGGATTTTTGCCGGGCGAGCCCACAAGTGCGTTTGCAGATATTAAGCCGGGTTGGGGTGCTTTATCAAAGCGGCGCTTTGTGGAGTTCCATGACCCTGGCGGAAAACATCGGCCTGCCATTGGAGGAATACACCAATCTGGATGAGGGTGAGATCAAGGCGTTGGCTTCCCTGAAATTGGCGCTGGTCGGGCTCAAGGGGTTTGAGGATTATTATCCCTTCGAAATCAGCGGCGGCATGCAAAAAAGGGCGGGGCTGGCGCGGGCCATTGCCCTCGATCCTGAGATCTTGTTTTTCGACGAACCCTCGGCGGGGCTTGATCCTGTCAGCGCCAAACGCCTGGATGATTTGATTGTGGAATTGCGCGACAGCCTGGGCGCTACGGTCGTCATTGTTACCCACGAACTGCCCAGCATTATGGCCATTGGCACCAATTCGGTGTTTTTGGATGCTGAAAGCAGGACCCAAATAGCCCAAGGCCCGCCCAAGGCATTATTGGAAACCAGTTCCAATCCCAAAGTGAAGGAATTTTTGACCCGGGGAGGTACCCTATGAGCAAACCCACCAGCCCGGCCGTGATTGGCGCTTTTGTCATCGGCGCGGTCATCCTGTTTTTTGTGGGATTGTTGGTGTTCGGCGGTGGAGAATTCTTCACCGAGCGGGAGCGCAGCGTGATTTATTTTACCGAATCAGTGAATGGCCTGAATGTGGGCGCTCCGGTGAAAATGCGCGGGGTCCAGGTGGGGAAAGTCACCGCAATCACGGTTCAGTATGATCCCAAACGCCAAACCTTGATTTCTTCGGTGGAAGTTGAAATTGATCTGAGCAAGGTCAATATGGGGGGGACTGCCCGCTTCCCCTGGCAGGAGCCCACTTTGGAAGATTTGGTCAAAAAAGGGCTTCGGGCGCAGCTAAAAGTTCAAAGCCTGGTCACGGGGCAATTGTATGTGGATCTTGATTTCGAACCGCAAACGAAACCGAATTTGATCGGCCTGAATAAAAATCTACCGGAAATTCCTTCCATTCCCTCCAGCCAGGAAGAAATCGAAAATACCATCAGCGATTTGGTGCGGGAAATCCGTCAACTGCCATTGACTGAGATTTTCACCAAGCTGCAATCGACCCTGGATCATCTCCATGCGGTAGTCAGCCAGCCGGAGCTGAAAAGCTCGGTTGAGCGGTTGGACCGGGTGCTGGCTAAAACCGAGCAGCTGGAAACCACGCTCAATCGAAGGGTGGATCAAGTCAGCCGGCAACTGAATCAGAGCCTGGCCAAAACCCAGCGTTTGCTCGATCACTTGGATAAAAAATTAGTGCCTTTATTGGATCAAACGACCCAAGCCATGGGCACGGCAAACAAAACCTTCGACTCCTTATCACAAACCGCAGGCCCCGATTCCCTACTCATTGAACAATTTCAAGAAACCCTGGAAGAGGTAAGCAGCGCCGCCCGGGAACTTCGGGTCTTGAGCGAAACCCTGCAAACCCAGCCTGAAACCCTGCTTCGCGGCAAACGGGAGGTAACGCCATGAATTTCCGGTTAATCATTGGATTACTGGTACTGAGCTTTTTTGCCGGTTGCACCTGGACAACCAGCAGCCCGCCCGCTCATTACTACCTATTGCCCGCGCAACCTCCACCCAGCGCAAAATTTCCGGAAATCCACTGGAATATCGGGGTTGAACCGATTAAATTACCCCGCTATCTCGACCGGCCGCAAATTGTCACCGTGGAGGATCGGGGCCAGGTTCGGCTGGCGGAATTTCACCGCTGGGCAGAACCGGTTCGTGACGGTTTTACCCGGGTATTGATGGCAGGACTCAATGCCCGGATTCCAAATGGACAAGTGCTGTCTCTACCGGCGCGGCACATTCCCATCGATTGGGCCGTGGCCATTCAAGTGACCCAATTCCATGTTCATGACGGCCATTGTCTGTTGCAGGCCGCTTGGCGCCTTCGCCAAGGACAGAAAGCCTATAAGTTTCATCGCGAGCAAATCCAAGTCCCGGTATCGAATGCGCATAATTACCCGGTTGTTGTCACGGCCATGTCGCAGGCAATTGACCAATTAGCGGATAAAATCGCCCGCCACCTGGAGCTTCACAGGCTACGGGCTATGTCCATTGCTTCGGAGATTCCCTAGTAAAATCTTGGCGCAGTGCAAGCGGGGATTCTCCCCCGCTGCCGGGCAGCGCGGTAAAGCTCCAAGGCTTGGGGCAGGCGGCTACGCAATTCTTCAATTCTGGTTTCATGGGAGGGGTGGGTGGATAGCCACTCGGGCGGCTGGGCGCCACCGGCTTCGCTCATGTTAATCCAGAGCTGGATGCTTTCCCGGGGATCAAAGCCCGCCTTGGCCATCAGCTCCAGGCCAATCACGTCCGCTTCCGACTCCTGGATCCGGCTGAAGGGCATCAAAACCCCATATTGCGCGCCCACGCCCAGCGCCCCCATCAACAATTGGCCGGTGGCGGACCGTGGCGCGGCAATTGCCTGGGCTATTTGCAATCCTGTTTGTACAGCAACTTTCTGGGAAACCCGTTCGTTGCCGTGGCGGGCAAGCACGTGGCCGATTTCATGGCCGATCACCGCCGCCAGTTGATGCTGGTTACGGGCGATTTTCAATAGCCCGGTATATACCCCGATTTTACCCCCAGGCAGGGCGAAGGCGTTGGCCTGATCCACTTGGAAAACCACCACTTCCCACTGTCCGGGCAAGTCTTGGGTGAGTTCCCGCACCACGCATTGAACATATTGATTGATCTCGGGATCGGTTTCTATCGGCGTGTCTTTCTTCAATTGCTCAAAGGCTTGAAAGCCCATTTGTTCCAATTGCGTATCCGGCATAAAAACCAACTGCGTGCGGCCGGTGGGGGACGTTGCACAACCTGCGAATAGGGCTATCAAAAAAAATAAACTAATGATCCTTGTCACTTTTCTTTTCCTCGTTGTTTAAATCGAATCACTTTTTGCAGGGGGGTCAGGTTAATTTCATCCACAACACACCCCCGTCTCAAATTCAACAACAAAAGTACCAACTCGGCAACTTCCTGGGGTAATAAATGCTGGCTTTCGTTTTCCCCCGGTTCAAAATTGAGGGTCTCGTAAAACCTGCTTTTGACCATGCCGGGATTGATCAGGGACACCCGCACGCCGCTGCTTGCGCATTCTTCGCGCAAGGCTTGGGCAAAGCCGCGCAAGGCAAATTTGCTGGCGCAGTAAACCGTTCCCTTGCGGCTGCCCTTGAGACTCGCCTCGGAGCCGATGAAAATGACATCTCCGTGTTGACGGCGCTTTAATCTTGGAACCCAGGCGCGGGTAATGTAGGCTTGGCTTAGGAAATTCAATTCCATCAGCGCCTTGATCCGCTGAAAGGAAAATTCTTCCAGAGAACCAAAATCCCCGGCTCCAGCCGCCAATACCAGGGTATCAATTTGCGGAAAACGTTCGTGGATGGCTTCCAGGGCTTCAGGCAGCCTGTCCACAAGCGCCAAATCCAGAGGCCAGGGAAAGAACCGCTCCGTGGGAAAATGAATTCTGGAAAAATCGCGCCCTATGCCTATCACCTGATGACCGGCCTCCAGTAGTTTTTCTGAAATGGCCGCGCCAATGCCAGAAGTCGTTCCCGTCACCAATACGGTCCTTTGCTTATCCGTTAGAACTGACATGAGAATAATTTGGTTTCAGGCAGGTAGTGCAGCAATTCCTGGCGGCAAAAATCTATCATTTCTGCCTCCAGCTCATGCCGATAAGCCACCATTCGTTCTCTTCTTTCCAAGGGCCCCGCAAACAAGGGTTCATCGGGGT
This sequence comes from Methylothermaceae bacteria B42, assembly GCA_001566965.1. NCBI lineage: Bacteria > Pseudomonadati > Pseudomonadota > Gammaproteobacteria > Methylococcales > Methylothermaceae > Methylothermaceae bacteria B42. The sequence continues at coordinate 78,992 of LSNW01000004.1, forward strand.
ACAAGTTTCTAAGGCGGGCGAAATACTTTTCCGGCAAGCGGAACACGCCGAGACTAACCGAATGCAGGCTTTCGGAATGTAAAATCTTGAAGATTTGGGAGAATAAATCCCGGTATTGTTGGCGGTAGTCTTCTTGATAGATTAAAGGGTCGAAGCGAAGGCCCAAGGGCCATCCCTGTTCCTGCAAGGCTGCCATGGCCGCCAAGCGTTTCTCTACGCTGGGAACCCGGTGTTCCAGTGCTCTGGCAATGGGCGCCGGGGTAAAACTAAACGCGGTGATGATATTGTCCATGGGCGCGTGTTCCAGCAGCATCCGAATCTGGGTGCTTTTGGTGCGGATTTCCAACCAGGCATCCGGCAGCTTTTTGAAAGTGTCCAAAAAATATTGTATAAACCCGGTGACTGGTTCCAAAGCCAGGCTGTCGCAATCGTAGCCGGAAAAAAAATAAACCGGTTCTCCTGCCAACCGCTGCCGGGCTTGAATGATTTCCTGTTCAAAATCCTCATAATTGACAAACAGCACGTAATTGGCCGAGCGGTACATTCCCTGTAAAAAGCAATAGCGGCAATCGTAGAGGCAATTGAGCATGTGGGAGAAGTAAAAATTATTGACACCGCCGATGTTGTAGCCAATGGGCGCTTCCAGCACGAGGTTTTTTGATTTGCGCGCCAGAATCAGTGCTGGCCGATGCTTTTGGAGGCGGAAATTCTGGGCCTTGGGGTTGAAGACTTCTCCGTAGTGTTCGCATTCAATCTTGCGTGCACCCGGAAAGCGCTGCAGAATCACCCGGGTGCGGGGGTGGTCTGCGGCCGCACTGTCGATATAAATGGTTTCTATCATGCCAGCCGTACCGGTAGCGCTTCCACTTGTTGTTGCAGCCAGCACAACAGTTGGCGGCTGCTGTTGACGGCAGGCAGGTCTCGGGGGCCGGGCATTTGGTCTGGCGCCAACAATTGCCAGCGGCGCAGCCATTGGCTGATTTGGTGGCGTTCTTGTGCGGTCAAATGCCAGCGTTGGTTGATCTCGTCAAGCAGTATCAACGGAGATTCTGTCAGTTCGGCGGCCAATGCGCGCAGCTTTTCCAGCCAGGCTTCCAGGGGTGCCAGTTGCGCCGCTATCCATTCGCTCACTTGTTGTTTTTTCAGCTTCCCGGCTGGATTTTCGAGATTGTCGGAAACCACTTTAAAGCACTGGACCAGCTCGCCAGTAACAAATTTCACCGCCGTTTCATAAAAAGCACTCGCTTCCATATCATAAAGCAAGTTTGCAGGATAATGGTGCTGGGGGGTAGATACCGTCACCAGGGTTTCCGTGGGAAAAGGCAGCTTGCTGGCCAACGGGGGGTACCAACTGCGCCCGGACTCATCAACGATTTTATGAATGATCCTGGGCTGGCCAACCGGCAAATGAGGGTGTCCGGCGATGCCGATATTCAGCCAAATGACAGGGTTGGGGCTTTGATTTAGCGCCTGCGCATAAGCCACCGCGCCGGCCATCGCCACTTTGCCTATGCCGCTGACAATCAAGGCCATGCCATCGCCGGTGTAATATTGGTAAGCGGTGATATCCAGGCGGCGCTTGAGGCGGTAGCGCTCGATTAGCGGCCTGGCTTCACAGAGCAGGGCGGTGGCGATATGGACTATTGGATCGGCCATAGGTATTGGTGGGGCAGATTTTCATAATAGTCCGCTTCAGCAATCTTTCCCCGCTTGCGGGCGCCGTTGGCCAAAATTCGGGCCTTTTCTTGAAGCGTGGCCAAGGCGGCCTGGCGGTATTCGTCTTTCAAATCCGCTTGCGCCAGAATTTTCTCCAAAGCCCGAATGCGAAAGCGGTCCATGCCCCAATAACGCCTGGAAAGTTGATCCGGGTGACCGCCATATTTCACCAGCAGCGGCTCATCTATCAATAACACGGGGTAACGGGCGGTAATTCTCAGCCATAGATCGTAATCCTCGCATGCTGGCAGCGTTTCATCAAAGAGTCCAACTTCGTCGAAGATATTGCGATGGATGACTATGCTCGATGGGGACATGGCGCATAAAGGCAAACAATGGTGGAAGATCCAGCCGCCGCGTTTGGTGTGCTTGCGTTTTGGATTGACCCTGCGGCCATTCCGGATCCAGATCTCGTCGGTATGGCAAACTTTCATTTCGGGATTTTGCTCTAAAAGCGCCCATTGCCGCTCCAGTTTCCGGGGCAGCCACTGATCGTCGGAGTCCAAAAATGCGATCCATTCACCCTTGGCGTTTTTGATGCCGAGATTGCGGGCCGCGCTTACCCCCTTGTTTTCCTGCTGCAAATAATCGATGCATGGGTAATCGGATAGCATCAAATCTGGAGTGCCGTCATCCGAACCATCGTCCACCACCAAAATTTGTGCCGGCGATAAGGTTTGCGCCAATACCGAATCCAACGCCCGGGGTAAAACGTGAGCACGGTTAAAAGCAGGAATGATGACTGAAATGGCAGGTTGCATAAATTCGGTTTCGTCCACTGAACGTTGCCGTCAGGCCCGAGATAGCATAAAGTATGCTTTGAAAATCACATTACCTTTTTTGAATATGACTGAAATGAATATCTCCACTCCGGAACGCCGCCTTCAAACCCACAAAATGGTCCAGGATTTGCTCAAAGAACGCCAGCAAATGTGGACATTGTACTGGGAAGTGGCGGAATTGAAACCGTTTGACAAGCATGACCAGCCCATTGACGAAATTCTGCGCAAATTTTGTCAAATCCTAATTGATTACATTTCCCTCGGCCATTTTGGCATTTACCAACGCATCATCAACGGTACCGAGCGGCGGCGGAAGGTCTTGGATGCGGCGCAAAGGCTATATCCCGCCATTGCCCAGGCAACCGAGATGGCGCTCAAATTCAATGACAAGTACGAGAATGCCAATTTCAAGGATATGAACGAATTGTCCGCGGAACTTTCTAATTTGGGTGAAGCCCTGGCCACGCGCATCGAACTGGAAGATCAGCTCATCGATTCCATGTCCAAATAATGAATTTTTGTCCTCATTGTGGCGCCCCCATTCTTCTCAAAGTCCCGGAGGGTGATGACCGCGAGCGCCATGTCTGTAGCCAGTGTGGAAAAATCCACTATCTAAACCCCAAAATCATTGCCGGCTGTATCCTGGAATGGGAAGAAAAAATACTCCTATGCAGAAGGGCCATCGAGCCCAAATACGGGCTGTGGACTTTGCCCGCAGGATTTATGGAAATGGGGGAAACCCTGGAGCAAGCCGCCCGCCGGGAAACCTTGGAGGAAGCTTGCGCTGAAGTAGGCATATTGGAACTGCACACTATCATCAGCCTGCCCCATTTATCCCAAGTTTATGTTTTCTTTCGCGGCAAAATTAAAGATGGCAATTTTGCGCCAGGGGCAGAAAGCCTGGAAACCCAGCTTTTTACAGAAGCCCAAATTCCCTGGGACGAATTGGCGTTTGAAACCGTTAGACGTTCCCTGGAAACCTTCCTTGAGGACCGGAAAGCCGGCCGGTTCAAAACGAGAGTGGAAGACCTGTGGTTACCCAAGCGTCACAAACAAGGCGATGATAAATCGTCAAAGTAGCCATTAAATTTATTTTGAGCGTAACTGCTTGGCCCCATGGGGCCTTCTTCTGGTATGGGCGAGCAGTTCTTTGGAACTATAAAAAAGCCGCCAGGCTGGCGGCTTTTGCGTTGGTGCCGACGGCCGGAATCGAACCGGCACGGCTTTCGCCACCGCCCCCTCAAGACGGCGTGTCTACCAGTTCCACCACGTCGGCAAATCTTTCCATTTTATTCCGTCGGTAACTTCGGAACTTCCGGCTGTGCCGGGATCTCCACGGTTTCCTTTTTTTCAGTGCCTTTAATCACATTGGGCAGGTCATCTTCGGACTTCAAAATTTCCATGAAGTCTTTTTTATTTTCCCGCAAATCCATAAAGTACGCCAGCGAAAGGCTGGTCATGAAAAATAACGCAGCCAGGATTCCGGTAGTCCGGGACAAAAAAGATGCCGAGCCCCGGGCGCCAAACACCGTGCCGGAAGCACCGCTGCCAAAAGCCGCCCCGGCATCTGCCCCTTTGCCTTGCTGCAACATGACAAATACAACGATGCCAATGGCAATTAAAACATGAATTACAATCAATACCTGATACATATTAAATCGTTTCTGCTGCTGATTGAACAATAGTAAGAAATGCGTCGGCCTTTAAAGAGGCGCCGCCAATCAAACCACCATCGATATCCACCATGCCAAACAGCGATTTGGCATTGGCATCATTCACGCTACCGCCATAAAGAATGCGAACTTGCTCGGCAATACCGGCATCTTGCGCGGCAATGCGTTGGCGAATATGGGCATGAACTTCCTGGGCCTGTTCCGGCGTCGCCGTTTTCCCCGTGCCAATGGCCCAAACCGGCTCATAAGCAATCACTGCCTGGGATAAAGACTGAATCCCGGCCTTTTCCAGCACCGCATCCAACTGGCTATCCACTACCGCAAAGGTTTCCCCGGATTCCCGTTGCGCCAAGGTCTCGCCAATGCAAAGCAAGGGCGTCAAGCCGTGGGCAATCGCTTGCTGGTAACGGGCTGCCACCAAGGCATCGGTTTCTCCATACAAACTGCGGCGCTCGGAATGGCCGACAATGGCCAGCCTGCAATCAAACTCCTTGAGCATGGGTGCGGAAACTTCGCCCGTATAAGCGCCTGATTCATGGTCAGCCACATTTTGGGCGCCCAGCAAAACAGGCGTTCCTGATAAGCGCTGCGCGGCTTGAGGGATGAATACAAAAGGCGGGCACACACCCACTGATACCGGTGAATCCGCTGAAACGCCAGTAACGATAGCCTCCAGTAACTGCCCCACGCTTTCACGGGTGCCGTTCATTTTCCAGTTTCCGACGACGAGTGGTTGACGCATGATTTCTCCTTATAGAAATCCTATTATCATAGCGCGTCAAAGGCCTAGATTCCAAATAAATGTTGTGTTCACCATAAAAACACAGGGCATTTAATTCTCCAAATTAGATTACAACAGCGCGTTGCTTTTTTTACTACACTTAGTAGAGTTAGTCTTTCAATAACTGTTTGAGGGCCATAAGATGCAATTTCCCAATAAGTCCTATGTTTGTTCCTTGGCCGCCATTGCCGGGGCTGCATTCACCTTAATGAGTCCACCCACGTTTGCCGAAACCTCACAGAAATCCGGGTACGCCAATCTGCAAGGCAATAACGCAGCGTTGAAATTGGCGTATTTTGACGCTTTAGCCAAAGAAAGCGATTCAACCTATAAACTGGATAAAGCCGGCTGCGCCGAAAATCGCGCCCATGACTTCCGCGCTTGCTTTGATAAAAGCGGGGTTCACATTACCGGCGATAAAAGCGCCATTTCTATGCACATACAGTCTTTCGGTCGTGAAGGCAGCCTCTCTCCAACAAAAGCAATCACACCTGAGATTCATGGCAATCAAGTCCAGTACCATTACGCAGGCCTGACAGAATGGTATAAAAACCTAAGTTTAGGGCTAGAGCAAGGGTTTACCATCAAAACCGCGCCCAAAGGTAAAGGGCAAATTAAATTGACGCTGCAAAGCAATATTAAACCAGAACAAATTGGCGATAATGCTTTTCGTTTGGGTAAATTGCTCTATAAAGATTTGTTAGTCGTTGATGCAAAAGGCAAATCACTCCCTGCACAAATTGTGGCCGAGGGAGGCAATCTAAGTATTTTAGTCAATGATAAGAATGCTGCTTATCCAATTATTATTGATCCATGGTTTCAGCAGGCTAAGTTGACGCCGGATGATGGGGAAATTAATGATAAATTTGGCTTTGCAGTCTCTATCTTTAAAGATAGAGCCATAATTGGTTCACCCGAAGCAGATATCTCAGGAGTTAGCAACCAAGGTGCGGCCTACATTTTTATAAAAAAAGAAGATGGATGGACCAAAGAAGCTAAAATCACTGCCAATGATGGTCGTCCTGACGATTTATTTGGTGTGTCTGTCGATCTTTATGGTGATATAGCCATTGTTGGCGCTAAAGGTGCCTATCCAAATGGCCAATTGAAACGGGGAAGTGCCTATGTTTTTGAGCGAGTAAATGGTCAATGGGCACAACAAGCTATTCTAATTGGTGACGACAGTACATCATTCGATGAGTTCGGATCTTCGGTAGCACTTTATGGAGATACAGCAATTGTTGGCGCCGAAAGTGCGACAGTCAGTGGAAACTTTGCTCAAGGGGCGGCCTATGTTTTTATCAAAAATGGAAGCTCGTGGGTACAACAAGCAAAACTTGTTTCGAGTGATGGTGCCAGTAGCGATAGATTCGGGAAATCTATAGATCTGTATAAAGATTTTGCAATAGTTGGTGCTCATTTGGCTTCTGTAGGAGACGAAAGACTACAAGGAACTGCATACATCTTTAAACGCAATAATGGCGCCTGGGAACAAGAAGCAAAATTAATTGCAAATGATGGTGCTTCTGGGGACACATTTGGAACTTCGGTTTCTATTTTTGGTGAATCTGCGCTGATAGGGGCTCCGGGGCACAAAATAAACACTGAGACTAAAGAGGAGGGTAAAGGTGCGGCCTATTTGTTTGTACGTAATAACAATGAATGGATACAGCAAGCAAAATTTACCGCGCCCAATTCATCGCCAGGTGATCAATTCGGAATATCCGTAAAATTATTCGGTGGTGAAGCACTCATTGGAGCCCCGCAACAAAGCATCGCTGAAAATACTAAACAAGGCGCTGCGTATCTGTTTGCTCGTGACGCGAATGGCACCTGGTCACTAAAATCAAAACTCACTGCAGACGACGCAACAGAGTTTGACCAGTTCGGGTCTGCATTAGACATGTCTGGGTCGCAAATGATCATAAATGCCATAGAAGCAGATTTTGCTGTGGGCGCAAGCTATATAATTTCTAGGCTTCCATATTACACCGTTGCTGATAAAACGCTGCATTTATCCAACCTTTTCTTACAAGAAGAAAATGGTCAGATAAGTAATCAGGCTTGGCGTGCGCTACTGATATTGAAATCTACACAGCCTAAAATCGTGTTGGAAGTTGTTGAGTTGGAAAAAATAGATAATACTGAGGCGCCAAACAAAAACTCAGTGATATACACGATAGCGGACAAATCCTTAAATATCCCAAAATTATATATCCTTGATAGTAATAATAATATACAGGGTGGCGCATGGGAGGCTTCCTTGAAACTCACGTCTTCTAATCCGATAACACTTGAAGTTACAAGTTTATCAAAAATAAGCGAATGATAATTAGTCAAAGCAAACACCACCAGGAAAATCCCTGGTGGTGTTTGTGTATAATAAAATTAGCTAAACCTCGAAAGTAAAAGCTGTTAATTTGCTAGAGTCGAACAATCTTCTTAGGCTATTTTATGTGGTTAAAAATACTTTTAAAATGGATTATATTGCCATATTGCTTAATTCCAGTTGGTGGAATGGTATTTGCATTAAACCAGCCTCCTAAAACAACTCCTGGGGAGCAGGCTGCGTATTCGATCGTCAAGGCTTTCACCAATATTGCTGGGGCAGCAATAACCAAGACCACATGCAAAGACGTCGCTTTTAGTTATCCATTTAAAATAAGTACAAGTATTACAGGAGCTGGACAAGGAATACTAAATGGCACGATAATTATCAAATCAGAGAATAAATACGCAAATATTGTATTTGGTTATAAATATGAACTAACTCAAACGGGGCAGGGTTTTTTAATTGATAATCTTATCCAGGAATATTATGGAGAATTTTACTTTAGTGCTAATGGTGAAAGCTTGTTTAGCCAATCAACATTCAAACAAAATCAGTTTGGTGTTTTATCTCCTTGGAATGCAGAATCAATAAATGATTTCTGGGCTGTTTTTGGAACTTATGGAAAGCTATATAATAACTATGGGATTGAAACCATATCAAGAAGCGGTTTGCCGCAAAGCAAATGGAGAGAAAATAGTCAGTTTATACGGCCCAGCACAACTGACGGGTACTGGAGCACGACAAAAAGCTTGGTTTCTACAGACAATTCTATTCAATGCACAATCTCCCTAAGAGGAAAATATAATTTGCTTTTTGGGGGAGTACACAACTTCAGTGGGGTTTTAACCATCACGCCATTTTGATTCTTATTTGATTATCCTGAAGCTATATTATTGTGGCTGTTTTTTACGGAATC